>JBGYWU010000199.1:0-5577 GCA_041842265.1 Candidatus Limimorpha sp.
ATCAATTTTGGGGCAAAAATAGTAATAATCTTTTAATTACAAACATTAAACTGCACTTTTTGGAAAGTTTTTAGTACTCTAAACTGCACTTTTTGGAAAGTTTTTAATATCATAAACTGCACTTTTTGGAAGGTTTTTTAGAACAAATCTTCCATCCCAAACACGCCAGTTTTTCCCATCAGGAACTCGGCGGCGGCGATGGCGCCCAAGGCAAACCCTTGGCGGTTGAAAGCCTCATGGGTGAGGGCGATTTTGTCAGCAGGAGATTCAGCCATCACGTTATGGATGCCATTCACCTCGCCTTCTCGGGTCACTTTAATATATAAGGTGTTGTCGGCGGGGGCATCAATGCTCCAGCGGTCGTAGTCGTGGTCGATGGCGAGGATGTCGTTGGCCAGCTTCACGGCGGTGCCGCTGGGCTTGTCCAACTTGTGGATATGGTGGGTCTCAGCCATGGAGAGTTGGTAGCCGTATTGTTCCGCAAATCTCGCCAACTGCTTGTTGAGCAAGAACATGATGTTCATCCCGATGCTGAAATTGGGCGCGGTGAAGAGGCTCTGCCCTTCGGCTAGGCAGCGCTTTTTGATTCCATCGAAGTGGTCTTGCCATGCTGTGGTGCCCACCACGACGGGCAAGTGCAGGTCGAAGCAGCGGTGGATGTTGGCCACCACCTGGTCGGGTTGGCTGAAGTCGATGGCAACATCGGCTTGTTTCAGTTGTTCGTGGCGCTCGGCCCATTCTTGAGGGTTGTCGATGGTGACGACGATTTCATGTTGACGGGCAAGAGCGGCTTTCTCCACCTCGTGCCCCATCTTTCCATATCCGATGATTGCAATTCTCATGTTCGATGTTTTTTCACAAAACTAACAAAACTTCATTTCATTGGCTGTTTTGCCTATTTTGCGATTTAAAAGCTTAACTTAAACGAAAGCCCTACTTGGGCGTATTGTGGTATGTTGACGGGTGGTTCGGCGGTCTTCAGATAAGGGTGGATGCTGAAACTGAGGTCATCACTGATGTCGTAGTTGTATAAGTGACCGTCAACGCTGGCGTCAATGATGTTGAGGCTATACCAGGCGATGGTGAGTATGGCATAAAGCTCAAAATCACGGCGATAGGTTTCTTTATACGTCTGGAGCTGGCTGTCGGCATATTTGTTGGCCAAGTCGGTTTCATGTTGGTTGAGTGTTGTGCCTTCGGGCAGGTTGCCGGTCTTGAACTCATAAGCGTGAAGGTAGGATTGGTATTCGCGATAGTTATTATTAGCCAAATACCCCAGCCCCCCCAGTCCGGCATACACGATAGGCGCTTTCCACCATTTGCCGTTGTAGATTTGCCCTAGGCCGGGAAGACAGGCCGACATGATGGTGGCTTTCTTGGGGCTATGCGTTTTCTCGGTTTTGCTGGTTTTAAGGTCTGTTTCGATTTTGCTTTCCTTAACAATGGTATCGGCGGTGATGAAAGTGTTGCCGATAGTGTCAAAGACTACAATTTGCGCTTCCATTTGTTGAAAGGCGGCGGAAATAAGGAATCCCACAAGAAACAGGAAGCGGCGTGGCATGGCTTTTACTTGTGGTTAAAAAGTTCCATGATGCGGTCAAATTCGGCTTCATCCTTGAAGTCGATGACCACGCTGCCTTGGCCTTTGATGTTACGTTTCACTTTCACCCTGGTGTTGAGTGTTTGCGAGAGGGTTTTGATTTTGCTCTTGAAGTGATCCGGAATGAAGTTGGTTTGTTTGCGTTCCTTGTCGGCTTTGCCTTTGGCTTTGTCGGCCATCTCTTCGGTTTGGCGCACATTCATCTCTTCCATGATGATTTGTTGGAGCAGCTTCAGCTGTTCTTCCTTGTCGTTGATGTTGATGAGGGCGCGAGCATGACCCATACTGATGTGACCATCGCGGATGGCAAGCTGTACTTCAGGAGGCAACTTCAATAGCCTCAAGAAGTTAGCTACTGAACTACGGCTTTTTCCTACTTTCTCGCTCACTTCTTCTTGGGTCAGGCTGCATTCGTCTATGAGGCGTTGGTATGAGATAGCCACCTCGATGGCATTGAGGTTTTCGCGGTGGATGTTCTCGATAAGGGCAAGCTCAAGCATCTGTTCATCGTTGGCTACGCGGATGAAGGCGGGAATCTTGCTGGCGCCTGCCATCTTTGAAGCCCTCAAACGGCGTTCGCCCGAGATGAGCTGGTATTTGTTGTAGCCGAGTTTCCTGACAGTAACGGGTTGGATCACACCTTGCTCCTTTATGGACTGTGCCAGCTCACGCAAGGCGGTCTCGTCAAATTCGGTGCGGGGTTGGAAGGGGTTGGTCTCAATCAGGTCGATGTCGATTTCAGCCACGGCACCAGCCACGAAGTCACCGCTGATGTCTTTACTGGTGATGTCGGTTTCGGGGCTCTGCATGATGGCGTCAAGACCGCGGCCCAAGGCTCTTCTGTTTTTGTCAGGCATGGTGGTCAGTCGTTTTTGGTGGATAAGTTGTTCTTTTCGAGGATTTCGCGCGCGAGGTTGAGATAGTTGATGGCTCCGGTGCTGTTGGCGTCGTACATGACGATGGTCTTTCCGAAGCTGGGAGCCTCACTCAGACGTGTGTTGCGGTTGATGATGGTGTCGAACACCATGTCTTGGAAATGCATTTTGACCTCTTCCACCACTTGTTTGGAAAGGCGGAGGCGCGTGTCGAACATGGTGAGCAAGATGCCTTCTATGTCCAAGTTGGGGTTAAGGCGCGTTTGTACTATTTTGATGGTGTTCAATAATTTACCAAGACCTTCAAGGGCAAAGTACTCGCATTGCACGGGGATGATGACTGAATCGGCGGCTGTAAGCGAGTTGACGGTAACCAGACCCAGCGAGGGCGAGCAGTCGATGATGATGAAGTCGTAGTCGTCCTTGACAGGGGCAAGGAGTTTCTTCATCATCAGCTCACGCTCGGGCAGGTTGATCATCTCGATCTCGGCTCCAACAAGGTCGATGTGGGCCGGCAACAATGAAAGGTTGGGCGTTTCTGTCTCGATGATGACCGTCTTGGGATCCACATGGTCGATGATACACTCATAGACACTCGTCTCCACTGTCCTCGGGTCAATACCTACGCCCGAGGTCGCATTGGCTTGAGGGTCTGCATCAATGAGGAGGGTCTTGTATTCAAGGACGGCCATACTTGCCGCGAGGTTGATGGCGGACGTGGTTTTGCCCACGCCACCTTTCTGGTTTGCAATCGCTATTGTCTTGCCCATTTTCAGTCTAAATATTTACGCTACAAAAGTACGGGTTTTGGCGCGATATATTGCTGCGCCTGGCGGAAAGTTATCAACAATGGGCGAAAATGTTGATAAGTTTTGACATCGCCATCGGAGACACAAAAAAGTCGCAGCTTGTTGCCGCGACCTTTGTTTTTTCTCTAGATGTTAGGTTTATTTGTCCAGGCTCTCGAACCATTTGTCAATGGCATTGTCAATTTCGCCTTGGCTTTCGTCTTCCATCTTTTCATATTGGCGAGGCTCGGGCTGGTCGTAATAGTCGGCGGGATATTCTCCGGTTTCAATGTAGTTGATGGCATCGTTCAGGCCTTTCGAAACCTTCTCAAAATCTTCCTTGTAAAGGAAAATCTTGTGCTTCTCGTAGAAGAAGCGCTGTTGTTCTTCGTCAAAACGGCGCTTGCTTTCGGTTATGGTGATGTACCTCTCGTCATTTTTTGTTGACTTCACATCGAAAAAGTATGTCCTCTTCCCAGCCTTCACCGCCTTCGAGAACAGTTCGTCTTTTTCTCTCATTTCATTTTCTTCCATCATGTCTTTCAATGGTTTGATAGGTTCTAAATAGTTCTTCTTTGTTTGAAAAGTGGGGCAAAAGTAGGAAAAAAATGAATATCGCACTCTTTTATGTGTTATTTTTGCACCCAAAATCTATATTATTATGCAATTGAATCTGAAACGCCCCATCGCGTTTTTTGACATTGAGTCCACGGGACTCAATACTTCGCACGACCGCATTGTGGAAATGAGCGTGCTGAAAATCAACGTGAACGGCGATGAAGAGCAACGTAGATGGTTGCTTGATCCGGAAATTCCCATTTCCGAAGAGTCCTCCAAGGTACACGGCTATACCAATGAGATGCTGGCAGGGGAACCCACATTCCGTGAAAAAGCCAAGGAAATCGCTTTGTTTATCGGGAATTCCGACCTTGCGGGATACAATATTTTGAAGTTTGACCTTCCAATGCTGGTTGAAGAGTTTCTCCGTGTCGGTTATGAATTCGACCTCAAGAATCGCGCATTTATTGACGTGATGAACATTTACATGAAGATGGAACCGCGTACGCTGAAAAGTGCCTATCGGCATTTCTGCCATGCCGAGTTGGAGGGAGCGCACGGCGCCATGGCCGACACCAAAGCCACCTACGATGTGCTCCGTGCCATGCTTGACAAGTATCAAGGCGTTGATTATGAGGATGGAAAGGGAAATAAGTCTCAGGGGCCGACCAACGACATGAAGCAACTTGCCGATTTTTCGGCGCACCATAGAAATGCCGACCTTTCCGGGCAAATCATCTTCGACGAAGAAGGCAATGAAATTTTCATGTTCGGCAAGCATAAAGGCAAGGGGGTGGAGGATGTTTTCCGTATGGAACCGCCTTATTACGACTGGATTATGAAAAACGATTTCCCTCTCTATACGAAGAAGGTGGTAACGGCCATCAAATTGCGCATGGGAGGCAAAAATGTAAAGCACTAAGACGATGAAAATCATTTGTATAGGACGAAACTATCGGGCACACGTCAAGGAACTCGACAACGCCTTGCCGTCCGAACCTATGTTTTTCATAAAGCCAGAATCGTCCTTGTTGCCCACTGGTGCTCTGTTCCCGTATCCAGATTTCAGCAATGAGATTCACTATGAGACGGAGCTGGTGCTGCGCATTTGTCAAACCGGCAGGGCGATCGGAGCGAAATCGGCCTCTGAGTATTACGATGCCATCGCCGTGGGCATCGACTTCACCGCCCGCGACCTGCAAAACGAGTGCAAGGCCAAAGGCCATCCTTGGGAAAAAGCCAAAGCCTTCGACGGCTCAGCAGCCCTCAGTGAGTTCAAGAAAATCGAAGAATTAACGCATCCTGAAAATATCTCATTCGGCATGAAACTCAATGGCAATTGGGTGCAGCAAGGCCACAGTAAGGATATGATTTTTGGCTTCGACACGCTTGTTTCTCATGTGTCGCGCTTTGTTTCACTGAACGAGGGCGACTGCCTCTTTACAGGTACGCCACAGGGAGTGGGGGAGGTGCATGTTGGAACTTGGAGCTTTTTTTGGAGGGAGATTTGATGCTTAGGTTTGGAGTGAAATAGAAGTTAATCAAATGATAATAAGATGAATAAGCTCTTGCTTACTGCCCTGCTTTCAGTGGCATTCCAACTTTCCGCCCAGCCGCTATGGTTGCGCCACAATGTGATTTCGCCTCAGGGCGACAAAATTGCTTTTTGCTACAAAGGCGATGTGTATGTGGTGAGTGCCAAAGGAGGAAAAGCCCAGCAAATCACAACAAACGCTGCTTACGATGGAGACCCGAT
>JBGYWU010000200.1:0-5021 GCA_041842265.1 Candidatus Limimorpha sp.
AAAGACATTCGTAGTAAGCGGCGTTTTCGCCCACTATTCCCGCGACAGCATAAAGGAAACCATTGAGGCATACGGCGGCAAGAATGCGGGCAGCATCTCCAGCAAGACTGACTTTGTGCTGGCTGGCGAAAAGATGGGGCCCGAAAAACAAAAAAAAGCGGAATCTTTGGGCATTCCTATCATTACCGAGACCGAGTTTGAGGCGATGATTGGCGTGAAGCGTAAAGCGGAAGAAACTGGGCTTTTGTTTTGACAACGTATTCGGAAAATCACTATCTTTGCATCTTATTATCACGAAAGCGGTATGGGTTGTGAATTAACTGAGAAAGAGACATTTATGATTCCGAAGACAGAAAACACATTGACCCAGAATGCTATATCATTAAATCAAATTTTATCTTGAATTATTTGTTTTACATCTTAAATACATAAAAATCATGTTAATAGAAAAGATTATCGCCCGAGAAATTTTGGATTCTCGCGGAAACCCGACAGTTGAAGTGGATGTGACATTGGAATGTGGCATCATGGGTCGCGCCTCGGTGCCTTCGGGGGCCTCTACCGGAGAGCATGAAGCTTTGGAACTGCGTGACGGCGACAAGAAACGTTATGGCGGCAAGGGCACCCTGAAAGCAGTCGACAACGTCAACAAAATTATCGCTCCTGAAATTATCGGCATGTCGACTCTAGACCAACGCGCCATCGACCACAAGATGCTTGCTCTTGACGGCACTCCGACCAAGTCGAAACTGGGGGCCAATGCCATCCTTGGCGTTTCGCTGGCCGTGGCCAAAGCAGCTGCCAATTATTTGGATATCCCACTCTACCGCTACATCGGCGGCACCAACACCATCACCTTACCCGTCCCTATGATGAACATCATCAACGGCGGCTCACACAGCGACGCTCCGATTGCTTTCCAAGAGTTTATGATTCGCCCTGTCGGCGCTTCCTGCTTCCGCGAAGGCTTGCGCATGGGTGCTGAAATCTTCCATGCCTTAAAGAAAGTGCTGAAAGACCGTGGCCTCAGTACGGCTGTGGGTGATGAAGGTGGATTTGCTCCCGCCCTCAACGGCACTGAAGACGCTTTGGATTCCATTGTTGAAGCCATTAAGTCGTCCGGATACGAACCCGGACGTGATGTGAAAATCGCATTGGACTGCGCCGCTTCCGAGTTCTACAAAGACGGCATCTACGACTACACCAAATTTGAAGGCGAAAAAGGCAAAAAGCGTAACGCCGACGAACAAATCGCCTATTTTGAAGAGCTGGTCAAGAAATATCCGATCGACTCCATCGAAGACGGCATGAGTGAAAACGACTGGGACGGATGGAAGAAACTCACCGAACGTCTCGGAGACCGGTGCCAGCTTGTTGGCGACGACCTTTTCGTCACCAATGTGGAATTCCTGAAAAAAGGCATTGAATTGGGCTGTGCCAATTCCATATTAATTAAGGTGAACCAAATCGGATCTCTCAGCGAGACCCTCGATGCCATCGATATGGCCCACCGTCATGGCTATACTACCGTAACATCGCACCGCTCGGGCGAGACTGAGGACGCCACCATTGCCGACATCGCCGTGGCCACCAACAGCGGACAAATCAAGACCGGCTCTCTAAGCCGCAGCGACCGCATGGCCAAATACAACCAACTCCTTCGCATCGAGGAAGAATTGGGTGACTTGGCAGTGTATGGGTATAATAAGTTGAAGTAACGGTATCAAATTATTGCTGCCCGCTAATACTGAATAAATGAGGAAAGACAGTTGGCGGGAACAATGACAATGTGTTAGTGTGGTCTTTATTGAGGTATGAGAAGAAATTCCTGCATGTCAACAAAAGAGGGACACCTTTCGGACTGCCATTGTGATTTGCAATGATCTCTTATGTACCTTTGTTGACTGCCTTTGCAGTGCCTTCCTCCGTCAGAAGGCACTGCAAAGGCAGTTGTATTCTCCTTTCACCGTGCCGTCTCTTTGAAACTATCCTATCGACAGTTACCAACCATTTTGGGGAACATCACCTGCTTTGAATCAATCCCCTGTCGCGCATGCCTCATACAGAATGTCGTGCAGGTGGGTACGGATGTTCATGCGCATAAGTTGTTTGGCTTCCGCATCGGGGCACACCCTATTCGACAAGAAGACAAACAGCAACTTGTTTTCAGGGTCGGCCCAAACGAAGGTTCCCGTAAAACCAGAATGGCCGTAGCCTTTCATTGACCCCAACTTGGAAGCCGTGCTTGGCCCTTTCTTATTGATGGGCAACTTGTCGAAGCCAATACCACGTCGGTTGTCGTTGGAAATCGCAAAATGCGCCTTCGTGAAATAACGCACTGTTTCAGGCTTCAAGTATCTCACACCCCTATAGGTGCCTTCGTCAAGAAACATTTGCATGATGGCGGCCAGGTCACGGGCATTGGAAAACAACCCCGCATGGCCGGCCACGCCACCAAACATGGCAGCGGCTTGGTCGTGCACGTCGCCCCAAATAAACTGCATACGAAAGACTGTGTCGCTTTCCGTGGGAGCAATCTGTTCACGTGTGAAATGGTTCAAGGGCTGGTAGCAGACATGTGAAAGATTCATCGGGTAATAGAATTTCTCGTTCAGGAAGTCCTCAATGTTTTGATTCGTCAGCTGCTTCACGATCTTGGGAATGTAGTAGAAGCCCATGTCGCTATACAGGTATTTCCTCTTTCCCAACTTGGTTTTTGAAACCGAATCGAAGATACGATCGGGATAGTCGTTGACGAGAAATAGGTTTTCAGCCACCCTAATCTTGTGGCTTTCATCCATTTCCTGGCTGTAAAACTCAGGCATTGGCCCATGTTCGTCAACCGTCACTTTGTAAAACGGCACCCAAGCCCTCAATCCGGCTTGGTGCGTCATGATGTCGATGAGCTTCAGTTTGCCATGATCCTTGTTTTTCAGATAGGGGAAGAAATCTGACAAAGTCTCGTTAAGGTCAATCATGCCATCGTCATACAACTTCATTATGGCCAAAGTTGAAGCGAAGATCTTGGTGCATGAAGCAATGTCGTACAGGGTGGTGGGCAGCACCTTATAGCCGCCAATGTAGGTTAATGTACCGAAGCAGGTGTCATACACTACTTTGCCGTCTTTCATCGCCAAGATTTGGCACCCAGGATAAGCAAAGTTTCTGATACCAGACAAGGCCACCGAATCAAGTCGGCGGGCGTATTTCTGATCCAGCTTAGAAACAGATGGCTTCACAACGGGCATACTCTCAATGAAATGACCGACACGAGGCAACGTATCCGATGGCGTTTTCTCCGATGGCAGGACGTGTTTTTCCTTGATGGACAGGCCTACAACAATGCCGTCACCGCATTTGAACTTTGACACAGATACAGGCAAAGTGCCATGTGGGTCAAGATCCCCTGAAAGCAGCTTCACAACAGCATTCACGGCAGGCACTTCATCCTGATAGGCTACCACCAAACCTTTCACGCTATTGTTGATGCGGAACAGATCCAAAGCATAAGGACAAGCAAACAGGTTGAGAACCACATCGTTTTGTGCAACAAGCCTATTGAAGAAGTTTATTGTTGCCTCGTTGATGCCATAGTTCTTATTTGCAAACATATTGGTTTTCTCGATGCTGACCACCACCAAATCGTATGCCTCCAACTTCTTGAGCCAATCCATCGACTTGGCAGCAATCTCATCCTTATTCACCACGAACGAAGTGGTGTTGTAGCCGCGTTCCACAAGTCCGTTGTTCACGTCATTTTTCGTGTTGCCGATGGTTACAACGGCAATTTTCTTGTTGTTGGCCAAAGGTATCACCTGATTGTCGTTACGCAACATGGTAACGGCCTCGTCATACAGCCTTTGACGCAACTCGGTGTACGACTTCTTCTTTAGGTCGGCCATCAGGTTGACGGTAGAAACTGGTCGGTAATGGCAAAGTCCAGAGCGATATTTGTAGCGTAGGATTTTCTTGCAGCTCTCCTCCAACATTGCCGCCGCCACGGAATCACGTTCAACAGCCGCCTTGATGGTGCTGATGGCAAAAGGCACATCGTGGGGTAGAATCAACACATCGTTGCCGGCCATAAATGCCGCGTATGGCACGCTGTCGTTCCTCATCTTCTCCGACACGCCTTTCATGTCGAGACCGTCGGTGAAAATCAGCCCCTTGAAATCCATCTCATCTTTCAACAGATCGGTAACCACACCCTTCGAAAGCGAGGAGGAAGTGTTTTTCACTTTCTCAATGGCGGGGAAATAGAGATGGCCCACCATAGCGCCGCTCACACCGTGCTCAATCATATAGCGGAAAGGCGCCAACTCGATGTCGCGCACCTCATCCATAGTACGGGTCACCGTAGGCAGGGTCAAATGCGAATCTGTGGACGTGTTACCATGCCCCGGAAAGTGCTTCATCGTGGTAATCAACCCCTTACTTTGCATGCCGAGTGCATAGGCCGTGGCTTTCTCTCCCACCTTTTGGGGATCCTCACCGAAGCTGCGCATTCCGATGATGGGATTGGCCGCATTGGAGTTGACATCGGCGACAGGCGCAAAGTTGACATGGATGCCCATGCGTTGGCATTGTTCTGCCACCTGCTGACCCATCTGATAAATCAAATCGTCGTCACCGATGGCACCCAAGGTCATCTGATACGGATAAGCCAATGTGTTGTTGACACGCATGGCCAAACCCCATTCCGCATCAATGGAGACCATCAGCGGTGTTTTTGCCATGGACTGCCACTCATTGGTTTTCCTAACCTGAGCTTCGGCATCAGCACGGAAGAAGCACACACCGCCAATGTTATACTTCCTTATGTATTTCTCCACATCCGCATAAAAGGGTTTGTTGGGCTGATTGGCACGCATACATACCAACTGACCTACGCGCTCCTCAAGAGTGAGACTGTTATACACCGAATCCACCCAGCGTGTCTCCGCATCCTGAGCATGAAGCTGACCAACCGAAATAGCCAACACAATACATCCAAATAAAAATCCCTTTATTTTCATATAACT
>JBGYWU010000201.1:0-26084 GCA_041842265.1 Candidatus Limimorpha sp.
ACCCTCCGGAGAATACTTCTGCCTCAATCCCTCAGTATCTATCATATCAAGAATAGAATTTGAGTGCAAAAATAGTCATTTTTAGCATGGCCGTAACTATTTTTTCTAATTTTGCGCCTTATTTCAACTCATCAAGAAGTACCATGAAAGAATCTTTGGTAATTGGGGGGAGCAATGGCATTGGTTTGGCCATCGCTATGGAGTTGCAAAAAAAAGACTGTCTCGTCCATGTTGTAGACAAAGCCAAAAACGACATGCTTGACGGCCACAACAACATCCGTTTTTATCAAGCGGACCTCCTCAACTCCGATTTTTCGTTTTTAGAGCAGTATAGGAACATCGACACGCTCGTCATCACTGCTGGATTTGGTCGCATCTCGCCATTTGAGGATTTATTGGAACAAGAGATACAGAACAGCTTCCAGGTGAACAGCATTGCGGTCATGAAAGTGCTGCATTTCTTCTTTTCCAGAATGAAAGAAAAGGAGCCGTTCCACTGCGCCGTGATGGGGAGCATCGCCGGGCTTGTCAGCTCACCTCTTTTCGCCACCTACAGTGCCACGAAAGCTGCCTTGTGCAACGCCATTGAAGGCCTGAACATAGAACTGGAAATGGCCGGTACCGAAAACCGCATACTGAACGCATCTCCGGGATCCATAAAAGGGACAAAGTTCAATGGAGGCGACAACGACCTAAACAAAACAATGGATCTGGCGCAAGACATCATCAGCAAAATGGAGGAAAGACAAACGCTCTATATTCCGGAATATGAGGAAGTGTATCGTGGCGTGATTGAGCGCTATCGTCAAGACCCTCGCCAATTTGGTTTACAAAGTTACCAATACAAGATGGAAAGGGGGCGTGTCAGCAACAAGCCTCAGCTTAAAATTGGCTATTTAAGCGGCACTTTCGACTTGTTCCATATCGGCCATCTGAACCTGCTGCGCCGCGCCAAGCGATATTGCGACTATCTCGTGGTTGGCGTGCACAAAGACGCTTCCCATAAAGGAAAAAGCACCTTTATTTCTTTCGAGGAACGCACCGAAATCGTCAGAAGCATCAAGTATGTTGACAAAGTAATCCCCTCTGAGAAAGAAGATTGTGACGTGTATCTCAAAAACATAGTGAAATACGACTACCTCTTTGTCGGATCCGACTACAAAGGCACGGAACGTTTCAACCGATACGAACAGATTTTTTCCGACAAAAGCGTAGAAATCATTTATTTACCATACACTCAAGGAACCAGCAGCAGCCAACTTCGCGAAGCCTTGTCGGCGATACGCCCACAATCATGACAGTTTGCACCATCCCTGGAATATCCAATTGTGAAGGGTGAGACAGGCTTCAAAGGGAACAGGATTGGGTTACTTCCTTCTGAAGAGCTGCAATCCATTGTCGATCAAGCTGTTCACTGGCTGTGAAATCTTCAATTTGTAAATCGAGAGCAGTCCCACGACTAGGAAAATGACGGATTTCAGCACCGAATCGACGACCAAGCCGAGCACTGGCTTGCCAAACAGGCCAAAAGACCAAGGTGTTAGTGTCTTCGACCACAGCCAGTTCAACCCGAACAAGACGGCAACAACGGCTATTACAGTCAGTTGTTTTGAGGACAAGGGGGAAGTTCCAATCTTCCATCGGATTAAGACCAAGAGGAGTACATAATACACCATATAGGCCACCAATGTTGCCATGGCTGCACCTTCCAAACCCCACTCGCCAACCCATTGTGCGTTGAGATACCAAGCCAGAACCGTCAGAAAAACTGTGAAAAACAAGGAGTAATAAAAGATTTTGGAATAGCTCAAAACCGTGGTTCCCACGTTCAGCGTAGAATTGACCAGTCGGCTGAGGCTCAAGACGAGCACAGCCCATTTCCCCGCTTTGAAAACCTCGCCGTTGGGCAATAGGGCAAAAACCGTGTCAATATTGATCCATATGAAGAAAAGCACCAGAGATCCAACCAAAAACTGGTGAAATGAGACATTTTTGCATATACGGTCGGCTTCCTCCACATTGCCATCGGCCATGGCTTGAGAGATTTGCGGTTTGCTGATGGTGCCGAGCGAGCGATAAGGCATCTCAACCAAC
The DNA here is from genome assembly GCA_041842265.1 of Candidatus Limimorpha sp. Lineage (GTDB taxonomy): Bacteria > Bacteroidota > Bacteroidia > Bacteroidales > F082 > Limimorpha. Next base: position 2,095 of record JBGYWU010000201.1, read on the forward strand.
GAGGCAATATAGATAGCGATAGTGAGGATACCGCCCATGGCAAGGCCTTGTTTGCCCGCCACAAAATAGCGGTTGAGCAAAGGTGTGATGTTGCCCGCCAATGCTGAAGTGATAAGGAAAATCGTGTAAATCAGAAAGTCGCGCCTCAATTTGGGTGTCAGGTACTTCAAATCGATGCGGAACGACACACGATGTAGCGAGAGCAGATACACGATGTTGACCACCGTGGCCAAGCCATAGGACACGCAAAACACCACGATCATGCCCGTGAGGGGAAGGATATGAAAGCCATAAAGCAGGTAGGTGACCAGTGTCAACACACGCAAGCCAACCTCGCGGATGAAGCGGGGCACTACGATACGCATCAACAGGTTGGAGTTGGTCTCGAAAACCGAGATATAGAGCATAAAGAAAGACAGGGGGATCACATAGTAGATGTAATCAATGAACAAGGCCGACTTTTCGGAGAAAAACGAAGCGATGGGACCTTGGAGGGCGAAGAAACAGCACAGGAAAATGGCAAAACCAACCAAAGGCACAACCAAAGTCCAGCCGAAGAAGCCATGGTCACGGTGCGCTTCATCCTTAAAAAAGGGATAATAGCGCATCGCCGATGTGTTGGTACCCAGCTGTGCCAGACCAGAAAACAGCACTGCCGATTGGAGCAGCACATCGACAAGACCAATCTCTTCCGTGGTCAGGTATTTCGTCTGCACGAAAAAAGTGGTAACAATACCCACTGCCACCCCGACATAGGTGGCAACAGTACCCTTTATGCTCTGCCGTGCTACAACTCCCATAAAGACAGACTATGCTTGGTTTTCAGAATTTATTGCCTTGCCGTTGGGGTCAAAACCCACGTTGTATTGTTCATCGGAGCTCTTCCGCTCTTGTTCAGCGTAATCCTGATACGCCTTGATAATCAACTCATAGTCTTTCCTCTTCTCTTCCAAATCAAAAATCAGGTCTTGTTTCTCCTTGATGTCTTTTTTCAGTTCTTCAATCCGCCGGTCGCGGCTCTCATTGGCAAGTTGATAGGCTTTAATATGCATTCTCAAGTCGTCAATGATAATCTTTTTTCTTCGATTGGCATCCTCAGCCGAGCTCAACTTCATCGATTCGCGGCGAATGCCCGAGTTCAGGTCGTTACCGGCCAAAATCAGGATGGCGACTACCCAAATCCAGAGCAAAAGGATGATGAGGGTGCCAATGGAACCATACAGCACATTGTAGCGGGAGAAATTAGAGATATAGATGTTAAAGCCCACCGTACCGAGCACAAAGAGTGTGGTGGCGAGGATGGTTCCAGGGCTGAAGATAACAAGTTCCCTGTATTTTTTGCCACTCGCCCGCTTACGCTTCAACTTCTTGCGATAATGCTCGTTGAATCTGACATTGCCAAAATAATAGAGCAAGGAAATACCGAAACTCAAGGCAAAGACACCTACCACCCATCGCAACACGCTGAACAGGAAGAAAGTAAACGAACCGCCTTCGATGACTTTATTCACCACCAAATACTTGAGGGCGGTGCCGCCCAGCGAAATCAGCAGCACCGAAATCACAATCAGCACTCCGATGAAGATGAGCATGATGATGGCAAACAAACGCTGGATAACCCATCCTTTCAACCCCAAGTCTTTCGAGGAAACATAGTCGGCATACACGTTACGGAAACCGTTGAAAACAGCCACTACGCCACCCGAACCGAAAATCAGGCACAGTATGATACTGAGGGAAAGCAGGCCATCGTGTGGGCGGTTCATAATGCTGTCGATGGTTTCGGTAACATAGTCGAGCGTTCCGGATGGGATAAAGAAATCGTTGAGAAGCATCAACACCCGTTCATAGAGTTGCGGGATGGGAATGTAGGGTATCAACGTAAAGAAAAAGAGAATCAACGGAAAGAGCGCAACGAAAAAGTTGAAGGCCACGCCAGCTGCGCGGTCAACCGTCCGACCTTTGGTGAACAGCTTGAAAAAGTTGACCAGCACGGTCAACATTGGCAATTTGGTGCCTGGGAAACGAACCCTACGCAAGTAATTGTCGTCCTTATTGTACCAGGCACTCAACGCCTCGGCCTTGGCGTTGAACCACAGCTTGAGTTTACCGTTTTTCTTTTCCACGTTTGCCATAAACCGGATTTTAGAATGCAAAAATACAGGTTTTTGCTTCAATAGCGAAATAATTGTAGTTTTGCCATCGGAAAACACCACATTAGCCAAAATGACAGGAGAGTCAAACACCTTAGCGGAGGATGGTCAAGACATGAACGGGCAATAGAACGAATCAAAAAAAACCTATCTTTGCAACGCAAAACGAAACCGGCCATGACCAACGAAAGCAATACCATCTCCCACGAGGGCATCGTAACGAAAGTTACAGACGACGAATTGGAAATCAAGATATTGGTACAGAGTGCCTGCGCGGCCTGCCATGCCAAAAGCGCCTGTGGCATGGGCGATCAAGCCGAGAAGACCCTCACCATACCGCGTCCCAAGGGCCAAGACTTCGCGCTGATGCAGCGCGTCATTATAAGAATGTCCATCAGACAGGGCAACAAGGCTGCCGTATTGGCCTATTTGATACCGATTTTGTTGCTTCTTGCCATACTTTTCGTCGGCCTCGGCTTGGGTCTGAGCGAAGGTTTGGCAGCGCTCTTCAGTATTGTCGCGCTGATACCTTATTATATAATCCTCTATCTGCGCCGCGACAAGTCGAAAAAACAATTCGAGTATACCATCGAATAAAAAGCCAAAAAAAACCTTTTGTCGAAAAAGGGAATTTCCATATCTTTGCAGGTTCTAAAAATTGAAAGCAAACTCAAAATATCATAGCTAATGAGTAACATTTTAATTATTTCCCTTGCGGTTCTTGGGATCATGGGTGGTGTCTTGGCCGTAGTTCTGTTCTTCGTGGCACAGAAGTTCAAAGTGGAAGAGAACCCATTGATTGATGAAGTGGAGTCCTGTTTGTCAGGTGCCAACTGTGGCGGTTGTGGTTTTGCGGGCTGCCGCGCCTTGGCCGAAGCTTGTGTAAAGCAAGCTGTCGCAAAAGGCAACATCGACGGTCTTTCCTGCCCAGGCACCGACATGGGCAAGGTGGCCTCCGTCTTAGGGCTTACCGCCGCTGCTTTTGATCCCAAAATCGCCGTAGTGCGCTGCAACGGCAGTTTCCAGAACTCTCCCGCTAAGGTTCATTATGAAGGTGCCGACATCTGCGCTTTCGCCAACACCCTGTATGCCGGCAAGGGTGGCTGCTCGAAAGGCTGCCTCGGCTTGGGCGACTGCGTGAAGAAATGCAATTTCGGAGCGCTGCATATCGACAAAGCGACGGGCTTGCCCATCGTCAATCCCGACAAATGTGTGGGTTGCGGCGTGTGCGCCCGTACCTGCCCACGCGGCATCATCGAGATGCGGCCACGTGGAAAGAAAGACCGCCGCGTATACGTGTGCTGTTCCAACACCGACAAGGGCGCCTTGGTGGTCAAGAACTGCTCTGTCGGCTGCATAGGCTGCCAGAAGTGCCTGAAGGTATGCCCTTTCGATGCCATTGTGATGCGCGGCAACTTGGCCTACATTGACCCGTCCAAGTGCAAGGTCTGCGGCAAGTGCGTTGAGGTATGTCCCAGAGGCAGCATCCACGCCATCAATTTCCCGCCTCGCAAGCCCAAGGAGGAGGCCCCCGTTGAGTTGGAGACACTACAAGGCGCAAAGCCTTTCATGAAACCTGAGGCACAGCCTTTGGAAGCAAAAAACGAAGTCAAACTTGAAAATACCGTCACAGCATGAACCCGACAAAGACATTCCGTAAGGGCGGCGTGCATCCCGAAGAGAATAAGCTCTCCGCCGACCAGCCCATACAAGACTTTCCAATGCCCAAGCAGATTATCATCCCGCTTGGACAATGCCTTGGCGCTCCCGCTGAATGCATCGTCAACAAAGGCGACCGCGTGCTGACAGGTCAGCTCATCGGCACGGCCAAGGGCTTTGTCTCGGCCAACGTCCACTCCCCCGCCACCGGCACCGTTGCCAAAGTTGACGTGGTGATGGACCATACGGGGTACTACAAACCCGCCGTCTTCATCGATGTGGAAGAAAAAGACGAGTGGGCCGAAGGCATCATCGAAACTGACGAGCTTTTGACCGACATCAAGTTAGACTCCAAACAGATTATTGACAAAGTGAAGGAATGCGGCATCGTCGGTATGGGCGGCGCCACCTTCCCTACCCATATCAAGATGATGGTCCCCGAAGGCAAGAAAGCCGAATTCGTCATCATCAATGCGGCAGAATGCGAGCCTTACCTGACCTGCGACTACCGCCTCCTTCTCGAAAAGCCCCGAGAGCTTCTGATGGGTGTGAAGATTGTGATGAAAGGGGTCGGCACTGAAAAAGGCATTATCGGCATTGAGACCAACAAGACGAATGCCATCGAACTGCTCGACAAAACCATCAACGAGCACAAAGACCTCTATGCCGGCATCGAAGTGCAGCCTTTGAAGACCAAGTATCCGCAAGGCGGTGAAAAACAAATCATCAAAGCCGTTACCGGGCGTGAGGTACCCTCAGGCAAGCTGCCCATTGAGACAGGCTGCGTTGTGGTCAACGTGGCATCAACATTCGCCATCTATGAGGCTGTGCAGAAAAACAAGCCATTGATTGAACGCATTGTTACCGTTACGGGCAAGTCGGTCAAAAAGCCCTCCAACTACCGCGTGCGTTTCGGCACACCTGCCGACCTTGTCATTGAGGCCGCAGGCGGTATGCCAGAAGACATCACCGACATCATCAACGGAGGCCCGATGATGGGCAAGTCGGTGTCGGTTACCAACTTCCCCTGCATGAAAGGCACATCGGGCATCCTGCTCATGACCCTCAGAGAGGCGCAGGACCGTCGTCAGACCAACTGCATTCGTTGTGGCCGCTGCGCCGATGTCTGCCCCATGGGTTTGCAACCTTTCCTGATCCACAAGCTGGCCAAACAAAATGACTTCGACGAAACCGAGAAGAACAATGTCATGGACTGCATCGAATGCGGGTCATGCGAGTTCACCTGCCCCGCCAACATCCCCTTGCTCGACTATATCCGTTACGGCAAGGCCAAGACAGGTGCCATCATTAGGGCGAGAAACCAGAAATGAATGTCGGTCACCAACAACAATTAAACGAATCAACGACAAACACTTCAACAATGAACAAAAACTACACAATATCAGGTTCGCCGCATGTGCATTCGCCGGAAAACACGAGGAAAATCATGTATCGTGTGCTCCTCGCCCTGCTTCCCGCCCTGCTTGTGGCCATTTACTATTTTGGCTGGTATGCCCTACGGCTCACCCTCATCACGGTGGCCACTTGCATGCTGACCGAATGGCTCATTCAGAAATTCCTCATCAAAGGCTCCTTGACCATCAACGACGGTTCGGCCGCGCTGACTGGCGTTTTGCTGGCCTTCAATGTACCCGCCAACCTTCCCATTTGGATGGCCATCGTGGGGAGCATCGTCGCCATCGGCATTGGCAAGATGGCCTTTGGCGGCTTGGGCAAAAACCCCTTCAACCCTGCACTGGTAGGTCGTGTGTTCATGCTCGTGTCGTTCCCGACAGCCATGACCACCTGGCCTCAGACCGCACCCATCGTCAAATCAGGCTTCTTCAATGATGCCGTCACGGGGCCTACCCCACTTGGTATCTTGAAAGAAGCCGGTGTTGGGACATTGGCAGAAGCCGGTGACTTGCAGTTCTTAGACATGATATTAGGTAACCGTGGCGGTGCCTTCGGCGAGGTTTGTGCCATTGCCCTACTGCTGGGGGCCATCTACCTCATCTGCCGCAAGGTCATCGACATCGCCACGCCGCTGAGCATCCTGCTCACCGTGTTCGTCTTCACGGGCATCTGCTACCTCATCAATCCGACACAATACGTCGCCCCGTGGTATCACCTGGTCTATGGGGGTCTCATCCTCGGCGCCTTTTTCATGGCTACCGACATGGTAACTTCACCGATGACGACAAAAGGCAAAATCCTGTTCGGATTCGGCATTGGCATCATCACGGTAGTCATCCGTCTATGGGGTGCCTATCCCGAAGGCGTGTCGTTTGCCATCCTCATCATGAACGCCGTTACGCCACTCATCAACAAATCTTTCAAACCCAAAGTGTTCGGTGTCGTCAAACTCTCAAAAAAGTAAACGTCATGGCTAAGAAAAAAGAATCCACATTGATCAATATGGTTGTTGCCTTGCTCGTCATTACAGCGGTGTCGGGCGGCATACTCGGCTTGGTGTATGGCATGACCAAAGACAGCATCGCCAAGGTTGACCAAAAGAAAAACGAAGCTGCCATACAAGCCGTGTTGCCCCTGGAAGGCGAAATCACTTATAAGATTGACACAATATCCTATTCGGAGGAGGGTGTCACCATGACTTTCCCCTGCAACTTGGCCTACGACCAGAGCGGCAATTTCAAAGGTGCTACCATCAAAACAAACGAAGGCGGCTTCAGCGGCAAGATTGACTTGATGGTCGGTTTCCTTGCCGACGGCACCATCAAAGGCACTTCAGTGCTGTCGCATTCCGAAACCCCCGGTCTCGGTGCCAACATGACCGGCAAGTTCAAAGACCAATTCGTTGACAAGGACCCCGCTTCATTCACGTTGAAAGTCAAGAAAGACGGCGGCGAGGTTGACGCCATCACTGCAGCCACCATCAGCTCGAGAGCCTTCTCGAAAGCGGTGGACAAGGCCTACAAGGCTTTCGAGGCCAACAAGGCACAATTCATGAACAACACTTCCGCCAAGGAAACCGTTTCTGAGACGGAGCAATCAAACGATAACATGGAAGGAGGACAAGACAATGAGTAACAACTTGCAAACCTTTACCAAAGGCCTCATCAAAGAGAACCCCATTCTGGTGCTGCTGTTGGGCTGCTGCCCGACGCTGGCCACCACTACCAGTGCCGTCAACGGCATGTCGATGGGCTTGGCCACCACTTTCGTGTTGGTGTTGTCAAACATCTTCATCTCCCTGCTGAAGGGTTTCATCCCCGATAAGGTGCGTATTCCCAACTTCATCGTTGTCATCGCTTCGTTTGTAACCTTAGTGCAACTTGTCATGCAGGCATACGTGCCCGACATTTATGAGACCCTCGGCCTGTTCATCCCGCTCATCGTGGTGAACTGTATCGTGCTGGGTCGTGCCGAGGCTTTCGCATCGAAGAACCCTGTGTTTCCCTCTCTTCTCGACGGCCTTGGCATGGGTTTGGGTTTCACTTTTGCCCTTACGCTGCTGGGCTGCATACGAGAGTTGCTCGGCAGCGGCACCATTTTCGGTTTGGGCATCCTACCTGAAACGGCCAACATCTTAGTGTTCATCCTGCCACCCGGCGCTTTCATCTGCCTCGGCTTCGTTATCGCTATCGTCAACAAACTCAAAAAAGAAAGTCACTAAGCCATGAAATACCTCATCATTATCCTATCGACCATCTTGGTCAACAACGTGATCTTCTCCCAATTCCTAGGGGTCTGTCCTTTCTTGGGCACATCGAAGAAGACTTCCACAGCCTTGGGAATGGGTGCAGCCGTCATCTTTGTCCTAACTCTCGCCACTTTGGTAACTTGGCTGACGAATCAGTACATCCTGACACCTTTGAAACTGACCTTCCTTCAAACGATAGCATTCATCCTCATCATCGCTGCTTTGGTGCAGATGGTGGAGATCATACTGAAGAAAATCAGTCCTTCGCTCTACACTGCCTTGGGTGTGTTTCTGCCTCTAATTACGACCAACTGCGCCGTGTTGGGCGTTTCACTGACCGTAGTTACCAAGGAGTTCAATTATGGAGGCACGACCCATCTGCTGAGCCTCGGCGAATCCATGATTTATGCTGTCGGCATTGCCCTTGGTTTCGCATTGGCCTTGATTCTTTTTGCCGGAATCCGCGAGCATATCGATCTGATGGATCCTCCCAAAAGCATGAAAGGCACCCCCATCGCCCTGATTACCGCCGGCATTTTGGCCTTGGCTTTCATGGGATTCACGGGAATCGTGTAATAATATCAACAACAATTGGCATGGGGAGACCGCAAAATGCGGTCTCCCCATTTTCATGCCAATGAAGCGATGGGGTGTTTTAAAAGAAAAAATCCACATTTCAGCAAAAAAACACATCATTATTCCAAAAAAATGCGTATTTTTACGCCCCGGTTTGCTCTTACTGCCAATGAGCACCAGAGACTAAGAAAAAGAATATCCACACATCACAAACCATTATGATGAATAGATTTGCAAAAACCGTTTTGATCGCCATGATGCTGCTGGTCCTACCGATGAGGCAGTTTGGACAGCAACCTCAATCAGGTCACAATCCTCCAACGATTGACTTTGACATCACAAACATCTCTCTTTTTGACGAGCGTGTCTTTTTCTTACACAATGTGATGAACGACAGCCGTTTCGAGGTCATCAACGGTGAAGGTGACGGCGTGTTTGTCATCACTGCCAGCGAAGCCTTTGGCGGCATCGACCTCCATGAAGCTTTTGCCGAATTTCGCGAGCAGCAAGCACTGCTATTTGCCCAGATGGGAAAAGAGGAAGCCGCCGAGTTGGCTTCCAACTACAAAGCTGCCCTGCCTCAAAACTATATCCTTTCGTTGATGATGGATGTATACAACCGTTCGAGGCAGAACAACACCTGCGCCAATGCCGACCCCTTCTGCACCGACAATGGCCAATACCAGTTCCCCGCCGGTGTCAACGCCGGTAGCGGCGAGTCTGGCCCTGACTACGATTGCTTATACACCCAGCCTAACCCGGCATGGTACTACATGCAAATCGACAATCCCGGTAATATGGACATACACATGTACAGTACACCGAATGTCGACATTGACTTCTGCTGCTGGGGACCTTTCTCCGACCCGACTGCACCTTGCCCGAACGGCCTGACCGAGAACAAGGTCGTCAGCTGCAGCTATTCTACCGCTTCCAGTGAACACTGCATGATTCCTGCCTCCGCCCAAACGGGTGAGTACTATATCCTCGTCATCACCAACTATTCGAACCAGTCTTGCAACATCACGTTCAGCAAGGTAGGCGGCAGCGGCACGACCAACTGCGGTATCTTGCCACCCTTGGTGAGCGGACAAGGCCCCTATTGTGTGGGTGAGACCATCCAACTGACGGCACAAGGCCAAAGCGGCGCCACATACAGTTGGACTGGCCCTGGAGGATTCAACTCCAACCAACAAAACCCCACTCGCCCCAACTGCACCATGGCCATGGCTGGTGTCTACACCTGCACCATCACCGTTGGTGGTCAAAGCAACAGTGCCTCAACCCCGCCCGTTGTGATTTATCCCCAACCTACCGCCAACTTCAACTACACCTCGGTCTGCAAGGGCACACCTACCCAGTTCAACAGCACTTCCACCACCAACCCCGGTGGCCAGCAAATCCAAAACTACCAGTGGAACTTTGGTGACGGACAAACCGGTACGGGACAAAACGCAAGTCACACCTACACCAATTCAGGCAATTATCAGGTAACACTTACCGTATCCACCGGCAACGGCCACTGCGCGCATTCGAGAACCCAGACCGTGCCCGTGTATGCCATGCCTATGGCAAACGCCGGCAACGACCAATACATTGCCTACGGAGCTACCGCCCAACTTCATGGATCGGGAGGCGCCGGCAGTTTCAACTACCAATGGTCACCCGCAAACATGGTTACAAACCCCAACGCCCAAAACACCCAGACTGTCCCCCTGACACAAGACCAAACCTATACGCTCACCGTAACCAATCAACAAGGACAATGCATTGAAAACGACCAAGTTACTATACGGATTAATGGTAATGCAATGGCCGTTTCTGCTGGTCCGGATATAGCCATCTGCCAAGGCGGCAGCGGCGAAATCTATGTTGTGGCAGGCGGTGGTACCGGAGTCTTCACTTACTCATGGACACCGACCACAGGCCTCAGCAATCCCAACATAGCCAACCCCATTGCCTCGCCCAGCCAAACCACCACCTACACCTGCCAAGTGAGCGACGGACAGACCTCTCAAAATGTGAGTGTGACGGTTACCGTCAACGACGTCATTATAGAGAACGAATATGTCTCTATTTGCCCGGGCGAGGAATACCATTGGCACGGGGTTAGCTACAACCATCCAAACACATACCAATTCGACACCATCACCGCCCAAGGCTGCGACAAGACCATTTATCTGCATCTTGAGAACTATCCCTCCTACGATGAAACAACGATTACCGAAGCCATCTGCTTCGGAGAAAGTTACGACTTCTACGGCACCACCTACACCTCTTCAATTAACACATCGTATACCGACCAAACGGTCAACGGCTGTGACAGTATTGTAAGGCTTAATCTAACGGTTTATCCTGACAACGGCGTTACGCTCCATCCAGTTGTGGTTTGTCCCGAACAATTGCCCTACACATTCTATGGCGTTGATTATTATGAAGATACCGATATTATAGTGCATGATACCGACATCCACGGCTGCGACAGCCTCGTTCGTCTGAACTTAACCATCAGCAATTACTATATTCCCCCTGTCCAGACTGAATATGTTTGTTGGGAAGGAACGCCTTCTTACCTATGGGAAATCAACGGAGAAACATACTACGAATCGGACATCTACATCGACACCATCCCCACGGCGAATTGTGATGGCATCTTTCGCCTCGACCTGCATATGATGGAAAAGCCGGAAGTGACAACAATTCAAGAAACCGCTTGCGACAGTTACGATTGGTATGTTAACGGCGTAAAAGTGGGCACCTACACACAGTCGGGCAACTATCATCATTCCATTCCCATCTACGAAGACCCCAATGACCCGAGTACAAAATATCCCTGTGACCAAGAATATGAATTGGCGTTAACCATCCATTATTCGCGTTCGGACGAAAAATCATATCATAACGAGTGCGATTCCATACCATTCAATTGGTTTGGTGAAACACAATATTTGAAGCGCAATGGCATCTATACTTTTGAGGGTGAAACCTTTGAAGGTTGCGACAGCCTGATGACCGTTACCGTCACCGATATGAAATACACGCCCCAACCCGAAAAGATTGGCCGCATGGACGAAGGCGAATCCGGCCCCATTTTGCTCAACGACACTACTTTTGCCGTGATTACCAATACGCAATTCTTCTCCTTCAATTACGATTTCTACATTAATGAAGCGGGACTAAGCCGGTGGACCAATTGCGTATGGACCATCAGTGAACCAGAATGGAGCATCGACCAAAGATTCGATGCCCAAAACAATGCGAGTTACTGCAAAGTGCATGTCAAGCATCGCAACGAAGAAGATGTGGTATTGACAGCTACGGCCACCAGTGCATGTGGAGCACCTATCACAAAGAAAGCCTACCTCCGTTCTACTTTCTTCGATGTGGACGAGCAAACGCAAGACCTGTCGGACGTAACCATTGTTCCCAACCCCAACAATGGCAAGATGCGCCTCAACTTTGAGAACATGGAAGGCCGTTTATGTATTAAGGTATTTGACATGAGAGGAAACCTGATCGACGATTTCAACACCCAAGTGGCACACAGCGGAAGCGGTTATGAGTATGACATGAAGCGATTTGCGGACGGCGTGTACTTTTTCGTCATTTCCAACCACACAACAACACTCACCCGCAAAGCCGTAATTATCCACTAATCTCCATTGCAATAACGATGAGCAAGCCTTCATTCTTCTTGATTGTCATTTGCTTAGCAAGCCTTTGCTTCGCTTCTTGCCAGAAGCAGGATGGGCCGACAGGCATTGGCCCCAACACGCCGAATTTGCCCTTCGACTACATTGTTCAGTCCATTCCTGACATTGGCACATATATGCCTCGCGATTTGCTGTTGGCGATGCAAGACCATCTTCATTTCGGCGATAATCCTCCAAGGATTGACACCTGCTTCCACACGGACAGCATCCGTCTCGACAGGTATATCAAGGCAGACCCTTCCACCCCATTCTATTTAATTCCTCAAACCTTCGCCTATCCATTTTTCTCTTGGGGTTTCAATGGCCAGCATCAATGTGTTATTGACCGCTTCAGGCATGACGAGCCCATCGTAAACGACGATTCGTATCAAATTTTTGCCACTTCAAACGGCACAGACAGCATCTTCATCATTGGCGAAGACCCGTATTTTACTGTGTATTACAAAATCAATCACACCCTAAAAACTTGGGCTTCAAATATCGGAATGGCCACTTATCTTGCCCCTCTCAACGGCAGGGAACTAAAAGAAAGCATCATCATTTGCGGCACAGCGATCAACCAAAACTACATATATTATTTGTTCACAAAAAAAGACGGTGGAACCATACGTACCGAAACGTATTCAAAGGATTCATCATCCTATATTGTTGGAGACATTCAAATTCCAATTCATGAGGTTCGATATCTTGACACCCTCCAATCAACGCGGGTTATTGGAATAAAAGACCTTCATATTGGTGCCAGGATCGAAAACTCAGTGGCTGTTGAGAGCATGGATTTTTATGCCATACATGATATCCTATTATTCTCCTATCCACATCCAGTTACCATCGATACCACGTTTTATAATGGATCTGCCACAGGAAATTGACCTTTAATAAATTTTCAGTTAACGCTACGATGAGACCCCAAAAGATACCAAGCCCGAAATTTGTTTTAATCCTTGCTTTTTGCTGGTTGGCATTAAACGCCGCGGCACAGCTCAGAAAGCCCCTTGTATCGGCGAGAGACAAAGCCGCCATCATCGACGCAAAGCTGAATGTTGGCATCATGGGCGGCCCCAACCTCACTACATGGCTGCACCTTCACCCTGACCAGTCGGCGGAATGGTACCTGCAGCCTTACCGTCCCGATTTTCTTTCCAGTGTGGGTTATTTCGGCGGCATTTGTTTGGAGTACATGGTGAACAAGGGCTTTTCCATCGGTTTCAACGCGCTCTACGCACGACACAACGTGAAAGCTACCAATACAAATGACCATATTGCCTTGGGCTGGAACCCGGCCGACTCCTCCATTATTTATGGAACGAAGACCGACGTTTTCTCCGCAAAATACCACAACATTGAGGCTTTTGTGCCTTTCACCTATTATTTTGGCTCTCCTGCAATGAAAAACGTGAAGCCCTACGTTTTTGTCGCGCCTCGGTTGTCATACGTGCTGCCCAGTTTCCTAAACGATTCGAGTATAATCACTTATCAAACCGAGCGCCAACCATCCAGCCAAACAGCTGCCTCACCAGGGCAGGTAGGTTTCGGGCCATACTCCTACAGAACCATCAACATAGGAGGAACGATGGGCATAGGCACCCTGTTGAGAATCGAAACGAACAGTTATTATTTTCTCTTCAAACTTGATTTGTCTTCCAACCTGTTCGCCTTATCCACATACTCACGCGCCGACTTACTCTTATATGAATTCAACGGGAAGCGCTACAGCGGTTCGGCGCAAGCCACGATCACTTTCCAACTGCCCATCAAAAAGCGGCTTCAGGGCGCTTGCATGAATTGGGGGAAATACAATTAGAATAATCCTAAGTCAACGTAGATGAAAACATAAATGCGACATACCATGAAAAACGCCAAAAATATCATCAAACTATTACTATGCCTTTTCATATTCAACCTCACGTCAACCAACGCCAAAGCGCAAAGCATCTCCACCGAAGGCACCGAGTTTTGGGTATCGTTCATGTATAATGGGTATGAAACCAACAATAACGGTGGCGACGCGTATCAAATCAGCCAACTGATCATCAGCTCGAAACAGAATTGCACTGGAACAATTAGCAACCCCTTCTTTCCTGACTGGGCGATAAACTTCACCGTGGAGGCCAATGGCATTGAAGTGATTGACATCCCAAGCCAATACGCCTATCCCAGTTCGTATCAGCATGGCACACCGGTGAACAAAGGCTTGTTTGTTCAAACATCTGCCCCGGTGTCAGTATATTGCGCCAATGCTGCGCGGTTTTCCTTCGACGCCTCCTATGTTTTGCCTCTTCCAGCCATAGGACATGACTATATCGTACAAACCTACGACCAATCAGATTACGACTGGGATCATACCAGCGCCTTCCTGATTATTGCCACAGAGGATGGAGAAACCACAATTGACATTACCCCTACAGTAAAAACATTGGACGACCATCTCGCAGGAGAAACCTTTTCCATCACTTTGCAAAAAGGCCAAGTTTATCAGGTGCGTTCAAATTGCGATTATAACAGGTGGGGGAAAGCTGAAAGCCGCGATTTGAGTGGAACAAGAGTTACCGCCCGAGATTGCAAGAAAATTGCTGTTTTCAACGGCAATAACCTCACCCAAGTGCCCTCCGACATTGATGCTGACTCAGACTGCATCTTCGAGCAGGCCATGCCCATCAAAGCATGGGGCAAAAAGTTTATCGTTACCGCTTCATTAGGCCGCGCATACAACGATTATGTGAAAATCACCTCTGCCCATGATGGAAATGTCATCAACAAAAACGGCGTATTATTGGCCACACTGGATGCCAACGAATCAAGGATTTTTGAACTGTGGCCAAATGACAAATCGTGTTTCATTGAAGCCACTCATAGTTGCGCAGTGTATATGTACAACCACTCGAAGGACTATGATACGGAAAATGGAGCTCCGAGTATGGTGTGGATTGCGCCCATCGAACAACGCATTGAGGAGCTGACTTTCTCTACCTTTAATGATTTGGAACCAAATCATGTCAGTGTTGACAAGCATTATATCAACATCATCGTTCAAAGCGAAGACATTAATAATGTCATTCTTGACGGCATTCCCATCGAGAGCAACCAGTTTGAGTCGGTGAACGGCACCGATGAATACAAATTCCATCGTAGGGAAATCAGTCACGACAGGCACCACCTCTCCTGCCCCAACGGTTTCAACGCCCATGTATACGGCTTCGGCCATGCCACAGGATACGCCTACATGGTTGGGTCGAAAGCTGAGGATTTGAGTACGGTTCTTCTCATCGATGGCGTTGAAGTGCACGAAGGTGACCAGCTGGAATACTGTGCCAAAGACATCATCAACTTCCATGCGGAGACCAACCAAGAAGGCATAGAGGTGGAATGGAGCTTCGGCGACAACACACCCAACAGCCAAAATTCCCAAACACAGCACACCTATCTCAACGAAGGCACCTATCCCGTCACTTTGACCATCAACATCGAAGACCCTTGTCTTGGGACATCCACGACCACAACGAACTTCACTATCAAGGTTCATCCGACCATTAACGAACCAATCATCGAAAACATTTGCTGGGAGGGGGGCAACAACCCCATGCTCTATACCGAAAACGGTTTCAATGTGGAATACTTCGGAGCAGGCATCTATTACGACACCGTCGTCGGAGAAACTGAATTCGGCTGTGAATACATTCGAACGCTGACATTGTATGTCGTTGAGCCCAACCAAACCACCGACTTCGGCACGGTTATTCTTTGCCGTGCCACCGACCCGGAATATGTTTGGGAAGTGAACGGACAAACCTACACGGAGAGCGGGCCTCAAGTCTATGAAGACAACTCAGCATTATGCCCCCAAACCTACCTGATCAATCTCGAGTTTTATGACAAGCCCGAACCCATCACCATCGACACCACTGCTTGCGGTTCATTCTATTGGCATATTACCGGCCATACATACGAAAGCTCTGAAAACAACATTCACGGCTATGTCGAAAATCCAGCACTTGAAGGTTGCGGACAGGATTATTACCTCAACCTAACCATCTATGACGCGGAAGGAGAAGACCCACTCGAACTCTACAGCAACGAGACTGAGCCCCTATGTGACTCCAAATACATCACCTGGGAAGTTAATGATACTACAACATACGGCATCACAGTTTATGCCGACACGAGCTTTTCTTTCACCCACAGCGACAATGGATGCATAAGAAAACATCCCGTAAAGGTTGAAGGCATGGAATACACTCCAAGGCCAGAAATCAAGAGTTACGACCCGCTGGCGCATTACCCCATCACCGCAACAGAATTTCTTGTCAACCGATACACTTTTTTCATTGCTGATTCCCTCTCAAACAAATCGCATTGGGACATAGACAAATGTGAATGGGCCATCACCCACCACAGTTGGCGTATCGTACCATCCGATGACAAACTCTCTTGCCTCCTTTACCCAATGGATTATTTAGAAGATACCATTTGGCTCCGATTTACAGCAGTCAACCAATGCGATAGTATTACTACTTCATACTTCCTCCTTCCATCGTTCTATGACATTGAGGAACACGATGCCCATTCTTCCGCAGTCAGCATTGCACCCAACCCCAACAACGGACAAATGGAGCTGCGGTTTGAGAACATGGAAGGAAGAATAGACGTAATAGTCTGCAACACGACGGGTTCGGTTGTTGACCATTTCATCATCAATGCCCGACCGAATCCATACCATTTCCCATACTCCATGAAACGACTCTCAGGCGGCGTGTATTTCTTCGTCTTCAACGACGGAAAACACATCATCACCAAGAAAGCCGTAATCATTCCTTGATTTTTTCAAATAATGTGTAATTTAAGCGGACAATCTTCGTTATTTTATTGACAACATGCAAGAAATCGAAAAAACATGAATACGATGAACAAGATCTCAAAAACCATTTTTGCCGTTTTATTGTTTCTCGCTCTACCAATGAAACATTGGGCACAGACACCCTTCAGACCTTACGCAGAAGAAGGCATCAGCTTGAATTTTTTTGAAATTGACAATCATGACTTTAGGTTATTCCTTTTGTATCAACTCAGCCAAGACCAGAGATTCGTCCTTTCTGCCTCTGAGGAAAACGGACTTTTCAGCGTCAGTGCCGACGAAGGGAGTGCAGTCTCAAACTTCTTGGAGACTTTTGAGACCTTCTACCAAAACACGCTATTCGATTTCGGAATGCTTTCGAAGTACGATATTTACAACAATACAGCACGGTGGAAAGCAGGTGTAAATCCTGCCGATTTCATGTCGATAACCATGGATTTGGCTCTCAATAATGTTACTCGAGATAATGACTCTTGTGTCAATTCAGACCCGTTCTGCACTTCAGACACCATCCAGTTTGAAGCCTCACACAGCAACAATGAAGCCGAAGAAGTCCCTGACGATGGATGTTTGATCAATACCTACAATCCTTCATGGTTTCACATGAGGATCAACGTTCCAGGGCAGTTCATCATTCACATGGAAGGCGTTGACCCTGACAATTCTAACATTCATAGAGACATTGACTTCTGTATATGGGGGCCCTTCGATGACCCTGTCGCACCTTGCGTGGCACAATTGACGTCCGATAAAATCATCGACTGTAACTATTCAACAAGCTATTCGGAAGACATCTATTTGGGTTATCCTGAATCGGCACACGTCCATCAGACCGGTCATGGCACCATCAACGAACACACTCCCGAAGAGGGAGAATATTACATCCTGTTGATTACAAACTACTCGCGTGAACCTTGTGTAATTTCGTTCACAAAAATACCTGGCTCAGGTCCCGGTGAGACAGACTGCGGCATCCTTCCTGGGATCGTCAATAACGACGGCCCCTATTGCGTTGGTGACGATATTCACTTGACCGTCAATTCACAACCGAATGCGACTTATCAATGGAGCGGCCCCAACGGTTACAGCTCAAACGATCAAAACCCAACCATCCCAAACTGTACCCAGGAAATGGCTGGCCCCTACAGTTGCACAACCACCATCGACAACCAAACCACCACATCTACCACGGAAGTCGTGATTTATCCTCAACCTACAGCTGACTTCACTTTCGTTCCTGTTTGCGAAGGTGAGCCCATCCAGTTCACCAGTACTTCAACCACCAATCCTTCGGGAGGGGAAATCATGCAGATGTGGAATTTCGGTGACGGACAAACCGGAACCGGCACCAATCCAAGTCACCTTTACAATGGAGCTGGCGAATATGAAGTAACACTCACCGTAACCACTGGGGAAGGCCAATGCACCGACAGCAAGACCCGAACCGTATCGGTGTATGCCATTCCTGTCATTACAGCAACCGCCAGCCCAGAAGAAGTTCCATACGGTCAAACCGCAACCCTTACGGCTACCGTCGCAACCCAAGGCTCATTCACATATCATTGGACTCCTGAAAACAAAGTGACCGACCCCAACAGTGCGGTCACACAGACCATTCCAATTCAAGAACCTGTGGTTTTCACCGTTACCGTTACCAATCAGCAAGGTGGCTGTGTCAGTACTGAACTTGTGTCTGTGGGCATGGAAGGCTCGAACCTGACGGCAACGGTCAGTGCCGACGAAACCGAGCTTTGCCAAGGCGAATCGACAACACTCCATGCCACCCCGCATAACGGGACCGGCAATTACACATACCAATGGAGCGGCCCAAACAATTTCAGTTCAAATGAGCAACATCCAACCATTACACCCCCTGTCGGGACTTCCGAATACATATGCTACATTACCGATGACCTGACTTCGAAGTCGGACGACATATACATCACGGTGCATCCAGAAATCATGGAAGCGGACACCATCTATGATAATGCCCCATGCGATTCAGTAGTATTCACATGGCAAGGTCGCGACACCGTGTTTTACGCCAACACCGTACACAGATTTCTGGGCCAAACAGAACATGGTTGCCCTCATGAACAAACGATTCGCATTACGAATATGGAATACACCCCACAACCGAAGATTATGAGCAACGACGCCCTGTCGCACTACCCCATTACCGCTACTGAATTTCTTGTCAATCAATACACCTACTACATTACTGACAATATATCCAACATCAGTCATTGGAACACAGACCAATGCGGATGGTCCATTAGCTATCCCTCATGGCGTATCGTTGAATCAGAAGACAAACTCTCTTGCAAGCTTTACCCCATGGACCACACCGATGACACAGTGTGGCTGTCTTTCACCGCCGTAAACGCTTGCGATAGCGTAACTTACAAATATTTCCTCGTTTCCTCGTTCTACAGCATTGACGACCAAGACCTTTTCCCAGTATCGGTCAGCGTGATACCCAACCCCAACAACGGACAAATGGAGCTGCGTTTCGACAATATGGAAGGAGAAATTGACGTTAAAGTGTATAACACGGCAGGTATGCTTGAGGATCATTTTGAAATCAAAGTCATGCATAACCCCTATCAATACCAATATTCCATGAAACGGCTTTCCGATGGCGTGTACTTCTTCGTTTTCAACGACGGAAAACGCTGTTTTACCAAGAAAGTTGTAATAATTCACTGACGATTATGAACAGACAGCACCGTTACAGAAGAAAAAAACTGGTTTTCTGCAGTTTCGCATTGTTTTCCTTGTTTTTCGCAACCGGCTGCCAAAAGCCGAGCCCTGAACCAAATACCAACGGAACAATTGACTATGCCTTGCAGGTGATTCCTGACATTCATAAGGTGATGCCAATCGACCTTGTTAAAGCGATGGACTCTTTGAATGCGCTTTATTTTGGCGACAACCCACCTAAGCTTTACTTGGATTCAGTTATGGGATTTAGAAAAAAAGACACTGAAATAATCTATTATCTTCCATCTGATACAACGATAGCATTTAACGTTTCCGTTGGAGATATCAAACGATATTCAGATTGTTTCAGGTTTTATGACCAGCATAGAGGCGTTGCAGATCTCGACTATAGATGCGAGTATATCGATAACGGACCAAATGATTTCATGTTTGAAGTTTCATCTGTTACTGACTCTGTTTTCATTATGGGGGAAAATGGATTTTTTACAGCTTATTACAAGCAAATCCGACATAGGAAAAAATCGGCTTTGTATTCTACAGTAGTGGATTATGGGTCACATGAGGCTGTAATCCTTTCAGGAAAGATTACTTCTAACGGGATCCAAGATTTATATTATGGAATAAAAATCCTTGGTTATGACGATCCATCGGATGCCGGTGACCTTTGTCTCAACATTGGTGATATTATTATTTACCACCAAGATTTCTCACCTTTTGACGAATGGGATCCCGAACAATACAACTAACAGAACAACAAGTTTTTGCAATGAAAAAACAACATATACTTATCCTTTGTTTTATGCTGCTGTCATACGGCACAGCCTCGGCGCAATTCAAAAAAGCCTTACCCAATTCATCACATAACGGACAATCTGAGGCGCGATTCAACATAGGTCTAGTTGGAGGGCCCAATTATACACTATGGCAGCATTTCAATAGCGCTCAAACCTCGGATTGGTTTGTAATCAGCTACAAGCCTGAATTTGATTTCGGTTATTTTGGCGGTATCGCCTTGGAATACATGTTGAAACCCAATTCGTCCATCGGACTGAATGTGGTTTACGCCCAACACAATATGAAAATAGGATTTCTGAACGACCAATTCCCCACAGGCTTCAACCAATACGACACACTTCGCTATAGCCTCAGCGCGAACTACCGTTCCATCGAGGCTTATATCCCTTTCACCCAGTATATTCCAATCGGTTCCAAAACCGTAAAGCCCTACGTATACGTTGCACCACACGCGTCCTACATTCTTGATGGCACCATGACCTATCTG
The DNA here is from genome assembly GCA_041842265.1 of Candidatus Limimorpha sp. Lineage (GTDB taxonomy): Bacteria > Bacteroidota > Bacteroidia > Bacteroidales > F082 > Limimorpha. The sequence goes on from JBGYWU010000201.1 coordinate 22,718, forward strand.
AAAACCACCGAATCAGACACGGCTGCTTTTAATACCACTAGGATCAACGACAGCACTTTCCAGAAAATCAATGTGGGTGCGATGCTTGGCGTGGGAACGCAATTCAATATCAGCGTGGGGAATTACTATTTTCTTACTAAGATAGACGCTTCGGTCAACTTCGACCTATTGAATACTTTCACAGCCTTTGATTTGGAGAATGAGTTCAATTACAAACGTCATTGCGCTGGCGCACAAATCAGCGTTTTCTTCATGCTGCCCATCAAGAAGCAGCTTCAGGGTGCCTGCGTGAGGTGGGGAGAGTATGATTAACCTGTCACTGGCATTTTTATCAAAAAAAAGAGGCACAAAACGCCTCTTTTTTTTGATTTTATGCTAAATTTGCATCCTTAATCCGACCATACTGAAATCTTTATGTTTAACAAAATATTTACCTCAATGAAAAAAACATTATCCATCGCTATCGCCCTTATAGTGCTTGCCTTAGCGGGTGAGAGGCTCAGGGCACAAACTTTCCACTACCCGGTCAAAGGGAAGCAAGGCTTCAACCTGACAGAGAAGACACGTGACCGATTGCACATTCGCTACGAACTGGGACAAATGTCATTAGACCAACTCAACTACCGTGGCGAGGAGATGTCGGAAATCAACATTTCCGCCATCACCCTACCCAACACGGCCGGTTGTCCCAACCTCCCTACGGAAAGTCGCATGTTGGCCATTCCGCAAGGTGCCAAGGCCAACCTGAGAGTGGTCCGGTACGAAACCGAGATCATCAAAAATGTCAACATTGCTCCAGCCTTGCGCATTCAAGCGGAAAGCGAAGAGCCCGACATGAACTATGTGAAAGACACAAAGGTTTACGCCAATAACGCATTGTATCCCGAAAATCCTTTCATAGTGGGCACGACCTATATCCGAGGAGTGGATGCCGTTACCGTTTCCATCACACCTTTCCAATATAACCCCATCACGAAAGACCTGGTCGTGTACACCAATATCGAGTTGGCCCTTGAATTTGAAGGCGGCAACGGCCATTTCGGTGAGAACCGTCTGCGTTCGCCCTATTGGGACCCCATCCTTGCCGCCGAACTGCTGAACTACGACCAGTTGCCCGTCATCAACTATGAAGCCCGCATGCAGCAATGGCTGCGTGACGGTGAGGCCGGAGCCGAATACCTCATCATCACTCCCAACAACGACGCTTGGGCCGAGTATGCCAACCAGCTTAAAGAATACCGCACACGCCAAGGCATTATCACGGAAGTGTATCGCCTCGACGAGATGCCCGCCAACACCACCGCTCAGATGAAGTCGTGGTTCCACAATGCCTACAACACGTGGGAGATTGCCCCCGTGGCCGTCTGTCTGCTTGGTGACCATGGCACCAACATGGGACAGTATGTGCCTGCCGAGACAGTTCCGCACCCTCTCGGCAGCTGTATCACCGACAACGGGTACGCTGACGCGGTCGGCAACGACAACTTGCCTGACATGGTGTTCTCACGCCTGATCGCCGAGACACCCGCCCAACTGCCCGTCTTCGTCGGCAAACAAATCGAATACGAGTACACCAAACCCAACATGACCCCCGACTTCTACACCCGTCCCATCACCGCCTTGGGCTGGCAGACCGAACGTTGGTTCCAGATTTGTTCCGAAGTGTTCGGTGGTTACATGCGCGACAAAGGCTATGACCCCAACCGCATCAATTGCATCTATAGCGGCGAGCCGGGCAATATATGGTCCAGCAACCAAAACACCAACATGGTAGTTAACTATTTCGGCCCCAACGGTTTGGATTACATCCCACAAACGCCGTCCGAATTAGGTGGCTGGACTGGCGGTACACCGAACCAAGTCGTTCAAGCTATCAACAGCGGTACTTTTTGGCTGCAGCACCGCGACCATGGTTTGGAGACAGGTTGGGGAGAACCCGCCGTCACCAACAACCATGTCGCACAAATGAACAACGTCGGCAAATTGCCCTTTGTCATGTCAATCAATTGCCTTACGGGTAAATTCAATTACAATTCCAACTGCTTCTGCGAAGCTTGGATGCGCCGCACCTACAACGGTGAGAACGCCGGTGCCGTCGGTTTGCTCTGCCCTACCGAAACCTCCTACTCTTTCGTTAATGACGCTTTCGTATGGGGAGTCTACGACCTCTTCGACAGCAATTTCATGCCCGACTACGGCCCCTTTGCCAACAACACCGGCAACTGGATGCCCGCTTTTGGCAATGTGGCAGGCAAATACTTCCTTTCCCAAAGCTCATGGCCCTACAACACAGAGCACAAGGACATCACCTATACCATGTTCACCGCCCACTGCGATGCTTTCTTGCGCATCTACACCCAAGTACCTCAAAACATGGATGTCACTCATGCTGATGTCATTCTGGCCGGTAACGGAGAAACCTTAATCACCGCTCCTGAAGGCTGTGTCATCAGTTTGGTGAAAGCCAAGTCGGACGGTGGCTGGGAAATCCTCGCCGTAGCCGAAGCCACAGGAATCCCACAAACTGTTCAATTTGAACCTCAGGTGCCCCCCACAGAAATCAACCTCATCGTAACAGGCCAGAATTATCTTCGCTATGAGTCAGTGATTGAGGTTATTCCCGCCAACGGACCATATATCGTCTTCGACAGCAAAGTAATCCATGATCAAGACAACAATGGCCAACTTGACTTTGGAGAAGCCATCAGCCTTGACATTACCATGAAAAACGTCGGATCCGAGAGCATCAACGCTTTTGAAGCCACGCTTGCCACCACCTCGGAGCACATCAGCATCAACGATGCCACAGCACAATACAACAGCATGGCTCCCAACGGCTTGCAAAGCGTGGAGAATGCCTTCTCTTTCACCGTGGACGATAGCATACCTGACAATGTTAGCATTCCTTTCACCATCACCGTAACCAATGGTAACGACTCCTATGTAAGCAACTTTAGCTTGAAAGCTTTTGCTCCCATTTTCAAATTAGGCAATATGACCATCATCGAGGTGAACGGCAATGGCAACGGTCGCCTCGATGCCGGCGAGACCGCACAACTTAACTTCCCCATCGAGAACAACGGCCACAGCAACGCCGCATCCACTACGGCCAGCTTGCAGTTCCTTTCGCCCTACCTTACCATCGTTGAAAACACCGTCCATTTCGACCATGTGAATGCCGCCGAAAGCCAGGCCGCAGTTTTCGACATCATTGTCATCGAAGTTTCCGCTCCGAGTTTAGAGGAGCTGAACTTGGCGGGAAGCGGTGCCTTTTCTTTCCAGAGCCCTATGAATGTCAATGAATTGGAAATCAATTCGGCGGGTTCGGGAAGTGTGCTTTTCGAAAAGGCGGCTCGTGTCGGCAAGT
>JBGYWU010000202.1:0-2979 GCA_041842265.1 Candidatus Limimorpha sp.
AGTAGAGGTCGTCTTGCAGGATGTCGCCCGTTATCGGGTCGATGACCCAGATCTGTTTGTAGCCTTGGGCAAAGGCGGCCACAAGGCGAGCGTTGTTTTTGGAGAGGCTGAGTCCCACCACATTGGCGGTGAGGTCTCCGATGAGCCACGCTGGTTCGCTTTTGTTGACGCCGAAGCTGTAGCAGGCGATGGCATAGTAGTTGTCTTCGTAACGGCCATAGGAGACATAGATGCTCGTGCCGTTGGAGGTGAGCTTGAAGTGGGAGACAGGATAGTCGAAGGTCTCATGGAACAATTCGTTGCCTGAGATGTCGACGACATAAAGATCACAGTTGTCGGAATAGGCTATGGCGTTGCCTAAGAGGGAAACAGCCGCCCTTCCACCATCATTGACGATGGGCTTTTCTCATCTGATGTTCCCGTTGGCATCGAAGAGGGTTACCCGTTTGTCGTTAAGTCCGAAATATACGAGGTAGTCGCCTGTCGCGTCGATGTAGAACACGTCGTCAGGCATGGCGCCATTTTCGTAGGTCTGCCAAAGGATGGTCGGGTCGTCCATCATGGCTCTTTCGCTTAACATGTTGCTGAGGGCATACTCACGACTCATGCCTGTGTTCGGGCTTGTCGTGGTCTTCACGGCGTGATGCTGGGCGAAGGCCGTCCCCGAAAGCATCAGCGCGAGTGCTAGGGTAAAGAATATAGAACTGTTCATAATGGTATGTTTTTAGGTTGGTGTTTGTCCCTGCAATATTACTTATTTTTTCCCGTTTTCACAAAAATGTCTTAAAAAATAACTATTTTTGCGCTGAAAAACTCACAAGGATGAAAAAGATTCTGTTTGTCATACTCGCCTTGTCGGTGGCGGTGTTGCCCTCGTGCAAGAAGACACGTTATTGCAGATGCACCACCATACAGAACGAGGAAGTGGTGAACTTAGGTGAAGATTATTATACCATTGAGGACAACTCTTCTTGCGCCGACAAGTCAAAGGAAATTCAGGGCTGGGGACAGGTGATTTGCTATGAGGTGTCGGAATACGAGGTAACGGGCGAAAACCCCAGCTGGTGGGAGAATCTGTTTAACAACAACAAACCCAAATAACCCGTTTTGACCTTTTTCACAGGCAAATTGGTGCTCAAGGTACTGTTGGGACTTGTCTTCATTGTGTCGGCTGTCCTGAAACTGGTCGATATGGACCGCTTCGAGATTTACATCTACAGCTACCATTTCTTCAGTCTCAACTTTTCTTTCCTTGTGGCTCGTGCCGCCATCATTCTGGAATTGGTGCTTGGTATTGGCTTGATGTCACATTGCCTGCACAAACTGATGTGGTGGGGGAGCACGGTCATGCTGTTGGGCTATACCTTATTATTAATATATGCGCTACACATCGGTCGTACCGACAATTGCCATTGTTTTGGCGACTACCTGCAACTTGACCCAAGACAGAGTCTTGTAAAAAACGGCGTGCTGATGTTGCTCTTCTTGTTGATTTACAGAATGGAAAGCTGGATAATACCTTTCCGTTGGCTATTCCTTTTTTTGACGATCATGACCTCAACCATCGGTGTTTTTGTGGCTTCACCACCTGACAACTACACGGCAGCATACGCACCTGAACGGAATCTCCAATTGGATGTTTTCGACGAAATGTTGAACAATGCGCCTTTGGACAGTCTACAGCTGAGAGAAGGGAAACAAGTGATTTGCTTTTTCTCGACGGGTTGCGAATACTGCCAAATGGCGGCGCGCAAACTCTCATTAGTGCAGCAGTTTTATGGTTTTCCTGCCGAAAACATCACATATATTTTCATGGGAAACCGTGAAGGCATAGTGCGGTTTTATGAGCAATCGGAGTCGGCGCAGTATCGCGACGTGCTGTATCCCGATGCGGTGCGGCTGTTGAAAGCCATCAATGGAGCCCTACCCACCATTGTCTTTTTGAAAGACGGTGAAGTCGTTCACGAATATGGTTTCCGCAATATGAATGAGGAGGAGATGAAGGCTTTCTTTGCCGAGTAATGACCGAAAAATCGTTTTTTTTTCTTGAAAATTCAAATTATTCGTTACTTTATGCATTTGACGGCGTAGCCGGTTCCGATACAAATTGCCATCCCCGCATGGGTGCACCCTCTGTTAGGAGGGTTTGTTGATAAAAAACCAATGCCCCAAGTCTTGTGTCGATTGTGTAAACAAAATTTGCACATACACATAAATAGTCAAAACATCCCAGAATTTTGTATTTTTGCTCCACTAAACCATTCTCTATGCAATCGACTAAACCCTTGGCGGAACGCCTGCGCCCTACAACACTCAACGACTACATAGGACAAAAGCACATCGTCGGAGAACACGCCGTGTTGCGCTGGGCTATCGAGAGCGGACGTGTGCCTTCAATGATTTTCTGGGGCCCCCCCGGAGTGGGCAAGACCACTTTGGCCTATATCATTTCCAAACAAGTTCGGCGCCAGTTCTTTCAGCTGAGCGCTGTCAGCAGTGGCGTGAAGGAAGTGCGCGAAGTCATCGACCGCGCCCGTATGGCTCCCGAAGCACCCATTCTTTTTATCGACGAGATTCACCGTTTCAGCAAGTCGCAGCAGGACTCGTTGCTTGGCGCAGTGGAGAAAGGCTTGGTCGTCCTCATCGGCGCGACCACAGAGAACCCGAGTTTCGAGGTCATCTCGCCCTTGCTCTCACGCTGCCAGGTGTATGTGCTCAAGTCATTGGAGAAGGAAGACCTCGAAATCCTGTTGGCGAAGGCCGTGAAAGTCCTCGAATATGACCACGGCAAAAGAATCACCGTCAAGGAGCCTGAGGCATTGATGCAGATCAGCGGCGGCGACGGACGAAAACTGCTGAACGCCGTGGAACTTGTTGTTACTTCGTTGAACGATATGGACGATACTGCCGAGGAACTGTTCATCACCAACGACTTTACCACCGACTGTATCCAGAGCAACCTCACAAAATACGACAAAC
>JBGYWU010000203.1:0-18685 GCA_041842265.1 Candidatus Limimorpha sp.
CTAACACTCAGTCCCACCACCTCGATAAAAGTATAGAGCTTGTTGCGGGATAAAAATGTCAGGTAGGATTTCATTTCTGTAACAATTTGAAGATTAAATGATGATTATTTCCCTGTTCCATAGCATTTTCCGTGCCAAAAACGTACTTGTTTGACATTCAATTATTTGCAAAATGCGCACAAAAAAAAAGTGTAAAGTTTCTTTACGGTGGTGTAAAGAAACTTTACACTGAGAGCCTTTCCTCCTGGCACTGACACCTCCATGTGGGATTACCAATTCCCGTCGCACCCAAAATTTACGAAAACTGCTGTTTTCTGGAGAAGGGTTGATGCGCTTTATTGAACTTCCCAATTATTGGCTAAAAGAAGGGGAAAAACAGCAATTATTGTTCTTTTGAACCGTGTATGACGGAAAAGTTCTTATCTTTGCGCAAAATCTGGACTGCTTGCGGCGCAAAGCAACAGAATGTCTTGTGTCACACGGTTCTGTTTCATATTAAGAAGCTTGAAATCAAATATTTATAAATAATTCATTGTAATGGACCAAAGAATTGCCATGAACCCTAATCGTCTGGTGCAGTACCTTCAGAAGCCTGCATCAGAATTCACTCGCGCCGACATCATCCGTTATTGCGAGGAAAATGAAATCGAATTCATCAACTTCCACTACTGTGGGTGGGACGGGAAATTGAAGACCCTGAACTTCGTGATTCTCAACTCAGAGCATCTAGAGAGCATCCTCTCTGCCGGTGAGCGTGTCGATGGGTCGAGCCTCTTCCCATTCATCGAAGCAGGTAAGAGCGACCTCTATGTTGTGCCGAAGTACCGCACGGCCTTCCGCAATCCCTTCACCGAGACGCCAACCCTCGACATCCTCTGCTCTTTCTACAACCGCAATGGCGAGCCTTTTGAGAGTTCACCGGAGTACATCCTCCGCAAGGCGCACGAGGTGTTCAAGAAAACCACGGGCTTGCAGATGGAGACCATGGGCGAGCTGGAATACTACATTATTGCCGACGACGAACAGATTTACGAGGTGCCCGACCAGAAAGGCTATCATGAGAGTGCTCCTTTCAACAAGTTCACCGAATACCGCGTAGAAGCCATGCGACTCATCGCACAGGCAGGCGGCCTGATCAAGTATGGCCACTCCGAAGTGGGCAATTTCACCCACGAGGGCAAGATTTACGAGCAGAACGAAATCGAGTTTCTGCCCACCAACATCGAAGATGCCGCCGACCAACTCGTTGTGGCCAAATGGATCATGCGCCAATTGGCATACGAATATGGTGTTACGCTGACTTTCGCCCCGAAAATCACTGTGGGCAAAGCCGGTTCGGGCATGCATGTGCATTGCAAGTTCACCAAAGACGGCAAGAGCGTGATGGTGAAAAACGGCGAACTCACCGACTATGCAAAGAAAGCCATCGCCGGTTATATGGTGGCTGGCACATCACTGCCTGCTTTCGGCAATCCTAATCCCCTGTCGTTCTTGCGCTTAGTTCCCCATCAAGAAGCCCCAACCTCGTTGTGCTGGTCTTACTCGAACCGCAGCGCCCTTGTGCGCGTGCCATTAGGCTGGAACAGCAACGGTAAGGATATGGCAGCCAATGCCAACCCGTTGGAAAAAAAGTCGAACAAGGACTTCAGCGAGAAGCAAACCTTCGAATGGCGTGCTTCCGACGGCTGTGCCGACATGTACCTGCTGATGGCCGCCCTCTGCGCCGCCGCCCGTTACGGCTTCGAAATGCCCAACGCACTTGAAACCGCAGAGAAGACCTATGTCGGTGTCAACATCCACGACGAGAAGAACAGGAAACTTCAGGAGTCGCTTGAACAGCTCCCCGACAGCTGCGTGGCTGCCGCCAAGGAGCTGCAGAAAGACCGCGAAATCTACACCGCCAAGGGCGTGTTTTCTGATGCTGTCGTCGACTATATGATCAAATTCCTGTCTGATTTCAAGGATGCCAACCTCCGCAAGGAATTGGGCAACGACACCGAGAAAATCATGAAATTAGTGAATGACAACATCCATGTGGGATAAACCCCAATAATTGAGACAGCAAGCACGCCGTCTCTATCTGAAAAAACGGGAAAGGCCATGACAGAGGACAAAAGATTCAATTGGAGACTTTGCCTTTGTGGTGGCCTTTTCATCTGGTTCATCATCAATCTCTTACAAGGAATTTTCACCGAGATTCAGGAAGACGAAGCCTATTATGCCCTTTATGGGGAACACCTCGCTTGGGGCTATTTCGACCACCCGCCCATGGTGGGCCTGACGACTTTCCTAAGCAGCCTGCTATTCTCGGGCACCTTGGGTGTAAGATGGTTGACCATTCTATCCTCTTGTCTCTCCCTTTGGCTGATGTGGAAGATAGCGGAAGTCCCCAAGCCTACAGCTGACGGGGACAGTCGAAATGTTGTAGGGCCAACCTCAAGAAAAGTCGCCTTGTTCTTCATCATTGCCTGTTCCATTGTGATGTTCAACGTCTATGGCTTTGTTGCCACGCCCGATGTGAGCCTCATCTTGTTTTCTGCCTTGTTTCTGCTGGTTTATCAGCAATATTTGTTCGAAGAATCTTGGTTGAAAGTTGTGCTGATGGGCCTGCTGATGGCTTGCATGGCCTACAGCAAATACCACGCTTTCCTGCTCTTGGGATTGATTGTGCTGTCCAACCCCGCGTTGCTAAAGGACGGCAAGTTTTATGTGGCCTGCCTCTTGGCTTTGGCCTTGCTGGCACCGCATATTTTGTGGCAAGTCAACATGGATTTCCCGAGTTTCAAGTACCACCTGATGCAACGCAGCGAGCCGTTCCGTTGGAGCTATTTCCTTGAATACCTGCCCAATCAGTTGCTCGTCTTCAACCCATTTACTTTTGGGGCCATCGTTTATGTGTTGTTGAAATATCGGGCAAGAGATACTTTCGAGCGCGGTCTGCGTTTTATCCTCGTGGGTTTCTTCTTTTTCTTTTGGCTGACGGCCTTTCGTGGCCATGTTGAGCCGCATTGGACCATTGCAGGCGTTGTTCCGGCAACGGTGTTGGTCTATCGAAAGTCTGTTGAGGATGAAAAGTTGAAGCGATACGTCAAACGGGTCATTTTGCCCTCGCTTCTGATTGTGCTTGCCCTTAGGATTCTCCTTGCGACACCTGTGTCGGACCGTTTCGGCTATCACGGCAAAGAAGCATATTACCGAGCCATCGAACAAGTGGCAGGAGACCGTCCGGTGGTGTTCCGTGGCTCGTTCCAACAGCCGTCATTGTATCATTATTTCACGGGCAAGGGAAGCTCAACGCTGCAATGCTATTATGACCGCATGACACAATATGATTTGTGGCAGTTCGACAAGGCTTGGATTGGGAAGCCGGTGTTCGTCTTCGGCCATATCAACGAAAAGTCGAAACAATACCATGTGGACGGCATGGAGATAGAAGGCTTCCTCTGCGACGACTTCTCCACCGCCAACCGCTTGGTAACCACCTTTGAAATCACCAATGTGAGCGGCGATAACACTCCCGTGTTCCATCACGGCGACACCATCCGCGTTGACTTCGCCATTTACAACCCTTGTGAAGCCACCATTGATTTCCGGCACAAAGACTTCTCCAAAAGCATCAAGGCACATTACCTGCCTGGGGATGCCTTCAGCCCTTGTTACTATAAGAAAATTGGGGAAATCGATCCCCAATCCGCTTACAAAGGACAGCTCTATACCATAGTGAACGATGGAGCCAGCCCGGGCAAACACCTTTTCAATCTCGGCATAGGCGACCGAATGTCATCGTTCCTTACCGAAGAAAGTGGCGTAACAATCATGATTGCGCCCTAAGAGCCGCCAACCAGGCTTCATGTTCCCTCATCTTCTCCCTAACGGCATTGATGTCGTTCTGCTGCTTCTTCTTTTCGGTTGCTTGTCGCTCGCATTCCGCTATGGTCTCCAACACCTGTAGCAGGTTCTTGTCTTTTTCCAGCACGAAGGCATGGACAACGCCCTCTATCTCGCGCAGACCACGCATAATACTGATTTGTCGCTCTGCAGAGAGGGCGTTTTGGATAAGAAAGAGATAGTCCAAGCGTGGCTTGAAAGGAAACAACACCTTTTCCTTGCTCAACAACGACACGAGGTTGTATACATTATAGTTCTCGCCCGCCGAGTAATAGAAGAAAGCGAAAGGCACGCCCTCAAAGACAAGGTCGTCGAATCGAACGAGATCGAGTGCAAGTTTGCGATTGATGTTCCAAGCCAGCTTGTAGCCAACCAAAACAGAATTAATGCCCACAACGGTGGTGTCGTCGAACGAGGCCGTCCGTATTTTGTTGTTTTTGGATTTCATGCCGCAAAGATACTGATAATTATGCAATCCTTGACTTCAACGGAGTTGAAGATGCATTGCAACCCATACAAGCGCATCCCTTGTGCGTATCTTTGAACGATCCGACATGCTTGTGTTTACTGCAACAGCGGGCATCCATTCTATTTGAACAAAGCCTGACAGGTCTTTTCGGCGGCCAGTTGCTCTGCACCTCGTATGGAGCGATCGAGGGCATCAGCATAAGGATGGCCGTCAATGACAATCTGTACGTGGAACTGTTTTTTGGATCCGTCTCCAGTTTCCTCAAGCAACTTGAACTCGGTGCTTTTCTTGTGTTTCTGCGACCATTCCAAGAGTTTGCTTTTGAAATTGACATCAGTTGCCTGAAGTTGTTCCATGTCGATATGGATGCGGACAATGCGGTCGACGATGATGTGTTTGGCGAAGTCGAAACCGCGGTCAAGGTAAATGGCACCCATGAGGGCTTCGAAGGCGTTGCCACGCATCGAGAGGGTGTTGTATCCCACATCAGGGGAATGCCGGATGTAGTCATCAAAGCCAAACTTCTCCGATAACTTGTTGAGGGAGGCGCGACTGACGATACGCGAACGCATTTCGGTGAGGAAGCCTTCGGGCTGGGTGGGATAGGTACGGAAAAGGTAATCGGCTATGGCAGTACCCAACACGGCATCGCCAAGGTATTCCATACGCTCGTTGCTGACGTGGTAGTTGCCAACGGTCTCAGCGGCCACCGACTTATGGGTGAAAGCCACACGATACAGGGCGATATTCTTCGGATAGAAGCCGAAAGTGTTATGGATATAGTCGTATAAAGCCTTGTCAGCCGGGTTTTTGGGAGAAGCAAAAGGAAAAAAGAGTGCCATCTTATCACTCAAACTTTTTGAAAATCACGGTGGCGTTTTGTCCGCCGAAGCCAAACGAGTTGGACAGTCCGTAGCGGATGTCGCGTTGGCGGGCCTGATTGAAGATGAAATCAAGGCGCGAGTCAATTTGTGGGTCGTCGTCAAAGTGGTTGATGGTTGGTGGGATGACCCCATTTTTGAGGGCGAGGATAGTGGCGATGGCTTCAACGGCCCCTGCGCCACCGAGGAGGTGCCCCGTCATCGACTTGATGGAGTTGATGCCTATGTTGTAGGCCTGTTCGCCAAACACTTTCTGGATGGCCAGGGTCTCAGCAATATCGCCTATAGGCGTTGAGGTGCCATGCGCGTTGATATGGTCGATGGCATCAGGGCTCAACTCAGCGTCGTTCAGGGCACGTTGCATACTGAGTACACCACCTGCGCCCTCTGGATGGGGAGCGGTGATGTGATAGGCGTCAACCGACTCGCCGCCACCAACCACTTCGGCATAAATTTTGGCTCCGCGAACGACGGCGTGTTCGTATTCCTCAAGAACGAGGCAACCGGCACCTTCTCCCATAACGAAGCCGTCACGATTGAGGTCGAATGGGCGGGAAGCCGTGAGCGGGTCGTCATTGCGAGTCGACAGGGCTTTCATGGCATTGAAGCCTCCAATGCCAAGTTGGCCGATTGCCGCTCCCGCACCGCCGGCAACAACAGCAATGCACTTGCCGAAACGGATGTAGTTGAAAGCTTGGATGATGGCATGCGCCGAAGAGGCGCAGGCCGATACCGTGGCAAAATTGGGGCCACGGAACCCGTATTTAATGGAGATGACACCACCCGGAATGTTGACAATCATCTTGGTGATGAGGAAGGGACTGAAACGTGGCGTTCCATCCGATTGCGAATGTTCCATCACCTCTTCATAAAGGTGCTTGACACCACCAATGCCCGAGGTCATCATGACACCTACCTCGTCCAATTCGCAGTTGTCGGCAGAGAGACCAGAGTCGGCAATAGCCTCGTCAGCAGCGATGAGCCCAAATTGGGCAAAATGATCGTACTTGCGCACGGTCTTCTTATCAAAATAGTCTTCCGGATCGTAGTCCTTCACCTCGCAGGCGAAATGAGTCTTGTACAAAGAAGAATCGAAACGGGTAATCTCACCAGCACCATTTCTTCCGCTCACCAACCCCTCCCAGAACTCATTGAGAGTTTTACCTATAGGAGTGATGGCACCAAGGCCTGTAACGACTACACGTTTCGATTCCATAATAAAACTTTTTTCTAAGTTATTGAAAATCGATGTTTTAAGAACGCATCTTTTCGATGAGCTTAACAACATCGCCCACAGTTTGGATGTTTTCCTGTTGGTCGTCCGGAATGGAGAGATTGAAACTCTTCTCAAATTCCATCATCAGCTCGACGGTGTCCAAAGAATCGGCACCCAAGTCGTTGGTGAAGCTGGCTTCCATTGTGACTTCCGAAGGATCTACGCCGAGTTTTTCAGCAATAATCGGAACGATTTCATTCAAAATTTCTGACATAATTTTCTTTTTTTGGTTGATAAATAGGCCACAAAGATAAGACTTAATTCTGTTCATCAAGAATATTTATGTACAATAAACTGACAATCAATATCTTAAAGAAAGAACGTCGGTCCCTCTCGTGACCAATAATTACTCGTTTTCGGGCGCAAAGGTACAATTTTTTTCGATATTGGAATATTTTTTCGATTTTTTGGCCTATTGGATACGTTTTCAACCCTTGATAAACCGAAACTTCGTATCTTTACCCCTTCAAACAGAACCCTATGGAAACCTCAGAGAAAAAACTCTTCCTTCTTGATGCCTACGCATTGATTTACAGGGCTTTTTTTGCCCTAAACAAGAACCCACGCATGAACTCGAAAGGGGTCAACACCTCGGCGGTGATGGGCTTCCTCAACTCGCTTTACGAAATCCTGAAAAACGAAAAGCCCACCCATATCGGCGTAGCCTTCGATGTGGCCGGAACTGCCCAGCGACAGGCTGAATACAGCGAATACAAGGCCAACCGAGAGAAGATGCCCGACGATCTCCGCGAATCCATACCTTTTATAATAAAGCTCGTTGAGGCTTTCAACATCCCCATCTACGGCGTGGAAGGCTACGAGGCCGACGATGTCATCGGAACACTATCGAAAATAGCGGAACAACATGACTTTACGACTTACATGATGACCCCAGACAAGGACTTCGGACAACTTGTTACCGAAAAAACCCTGCTCTATAAACCTGCCAAATTCGGCGAGCCGGCTCAAATATGGGGACCGAAAGAAGTTTGCGAACGCTATGGCATACAACATCCAAAGCAACTCATCGACATTCTTGGCCTTTGGGGCGACACCGCCGACAACATACCGGGCATACCGGGCATCGGCGAAAAAACTGCCGCATTGTTGATCGGCAAGTACGGCAGCGTAGAGAATCTCATTGCCCACGCCGACGAACTGAGCGGCAAACAAAAAGAAAACGTCGTCAAATTCGCCGATCAAGGACTTATGTCGAAAATGCTGGCCACCATCAACTTAGAGGTTCCCGTCAACTTCGACGAGGAAGAACTGAAAGCCAAAGAGCCCGACCTGCCTGCACTGATGGCGCTTTTCGAGAAGCTGGAGTTCAAGACCTTCGCCAAGCGTTTCCTTGACGATTACAAGAAAACCCACGACTGCGTGCCGACGGTGGATAGCCCTGTTGACAAGACTACGGCTCCTGACTTGCTCTCTGCGCCTTCAGGCGAATTGGATCTTTTCCGTCAAGGCGGTGGCGACGGCCTATTGGATTTTACCGACAAGGACTCGGCCAAGACGGTGAAACACAACTACATGCTTGTGAAGACTGAAGCCGACATCAAGGCCTTGGTGGAACTTCTCGCCCAACAATCCCAGTTTGTCTTCGACACAGAGACAACCGACATCGATGTGTATTCCGCTGAGTTGGTGGGCATTTCGTTAGCCATCAAGGCACACGAGGCTTGGTATCTTCCCATGCCCGCCGAACGCGAAGCATGCCAGAAGCGGCTCGAACTGCTGCGACCTCTTTTTGAGAATGAAAACATCTTGAAAATCGGGCAGAACCTAAAATACGACATTTCCATGCTGGAGCAATATGACGTCAGCGTGAAAGGCAAACTTTTCGACACCATGCTGGCCCATTATCTCTTGGAGCCTGAGCAACGCCACAACATGGACTACTTGGCCGAGGTCTATCTCAACTACATCACCATTCCCATTGAAGACTTGATAGGCAAAGGTCGTCAGCAGAAGACCATGCGTGAGGTGCCGGTGGAATCCGTGAAGGAGTATGCCGCCGAAGATGCCGACATCACGCTGCAACTTTATGGGAAACTGCTACCCATGCTCAAAGAGAATGGTGTGGAAAAGCTGTTTTACGACATCGAGATGCCATTGGTGCCCGTGCTGAGCCGCATGGAAGCCAACGGTGTGAAGATTGACACTCAGAACCTGCAACTAATCAGCGAGGCCTTTGGCGGCGAAGTCAAGAAGATAGAGGAGCAGATTTATGAGCAAGCAGGAATGACTTTCAACATTGCCTCGCCGAAACAGTTGGGCGAGATTCTCTTCGAGAAGCTGAAAATAGACGAGAAAGCCAAGAAGACCAAGACAGGGCAATACGCCACCGGAGAAGATGTGCTGCAAAAGCTGGTACACAAGCACCCCATCATCAAACTGATTTTGGATTACCGTTCTTTCACCAAGCTGAAATCCACCTATTTGGACGCGCTTCCAGCTTTGGTCAACCCGAAAGACGGCCTAATTCACACTTCCTACAATCAAGCTGTGACGGCTACGGGTCGGCTGAGTTCCAACAACCCGAACCTACAAAACATCCCCGTGCGCACTGAGAAAGGCCGCGAGATCCGCCGCGCTTTCGTACCGCGCAACGAGCAATACACGCTCTTGGCCGCCGACTACAGCCAAATCGAGTTGCGCATCATCGCCCACCTCAGCGGCGACCCCGCCATGGTGAACGACTTCAACCTCGGCCACGACATCCACACTGCCACGGCCGCCAAAGTGTTTCATGTGCCGATGGAGCAGGTTACCAAAGAGCAACGCAGCCGCGCCAAGGCCGTCAACTTCGGCATCATATATGGCATGTCGGCTTTCGGTCTGGCCGAAAGAATGGAGATTTCGCGCAGCGAGGCCGCCGACATCATCAAGAAATACTTCGAGGAGTATGCCGGAATCAAGGAATACATGAACCGCAGCATCACCCTGGCCAAAGAACGCGGCTATGCCGAGACTATCTTGGGCCGCCGCCGCTACCTCCACGACATCAACGGCGCGAACAGCGTGGTGCGCGGCTTCGCCGAGCGCAACGCCATCAACGCCCCCATACAAGGCAGCTCCGCCGACATGATCAAAATCGCCATGATTGGCATCCATCAGGAACTGGAACGACTGAAAATGCAGTCGAAAATGATGTTACAGGTACATGACGAATTGGTTTTCGACGCGCATTTGGACGAACTGAATGATTTGAGAGCCATCGTCAACGACAAGATGGTTAACGCTTTGCCACTTTCGGTGCCCGTCATTGTGGAAATGAATACCGGCGCCAATTGGTTGGAAGCGCATTGACTCCTGTTACCTCTTCAAGGTTCATCGGAATGGGGAATCCATTGGCGGCAGGGGGTTACACCGCCTGCCAGGCTGTGTCACCCATTCAGGTATTAGTGCTTGTAAAACCCAGAAGGGGTGACAGAATCAGCCCACAGAGCAACCCGCCGTAACCAAATCGCTCGGCGTAAGCAGCACAAGGCGACCGTCCTTGTCCTCGGCGGAGAGGATCATGCCCTCGCTGACCACACCTTTCAGTTTGCGCGGCTCGAAGTTGGCGATGAAGCAAACCTGCTTGCCCACCAGCTTCTCCAGCTCGGTGTAATACTTGGCAATGCCGCTGACGATGGTGCGCTTGTTCATGCCGTCGTCGATAAGGAATTGCAGCAGTTTGTCAGCCTTTGGCACATTGCAGCATTCCAAAATAGTACCCACACGAATATCCATCTTCATGAAATCGTCAAAACTGACGGTTGGCTTCACCTCGGCAGGCTTCCAGGCATTCAGCTCGTTGGCCTTCTTGGTGGCTTCCAACTTTTGCAATTGGGCCTCTACCACGCTGTCTTCCACCTTCTCAAACAACAGCTCCGGTTGGCCGATGATGTGACCTTCCTTCAACAATACTGTGTCGTTGGCATTATTCCAACCATGCACCTCAAGTCCAACCATCTCTTGAAGCTTCTTCGCGCTGAATGGGAGGAAAGGCTCGCTGAGAATGGCCAGCTTGGCAACAATCTGCAAGGAGAGCGCCATCACGGTTTTCACGCGCTCGGCATCGGTCTTGATTTGTTTCCAGGGCTCATTGTCGGTTAGGTATTTGTTGCCCAACCTGGCAAGATTCATCAGCTCGGAGAGCGCCTCGCGAAATTTGTAAGTCTCAATGAGGTTTCCTATCTTCTCAGGATATGCGCTCATCTCGTCGATTACAGCATTGTCCGTGCCGTTGAGGTTGCCCAAAGCAGGCACGGCGCCTTGATAGAACTTGTGTGTCAATACCAAGGTTCGGTTGACAAAGTTGCCAAAGATGGCCAACAGTTCGTTGTTGTTGCGGTCTTGATAGTCCTTCCAGGTAAAATTGTTGTCCTTTGTTTCGGGCGCATTGGCGGTGAGCACATAACGCAACACATCCTGTTTTCCGGGGAACTCCTCAAGATATTCATGGAGCCACACAGCCCAATTGCGGGAGGTTGAGATCTTGTCGTTCTCAAGGTTGAGGAACTCGTTGGCGGGCACGTTTTCGGGGACGATATAGTCGCCATGTGCCTTCAGCATGCAGGGGAAGATGATACAGTGGAACACGATGTTGTCTTTGCCGATGAAATGCACCAGCTTGGTTTCGGGGTCTTTCCACCATTTTTCCCAATTTTCGCCGCGTTGTTCGCAAATCTCCTTAGTGTTGGAGATGTAGCCTATGGGCGCGTCGAACCATACATACAGCACTTTGCCGTCAGTGCCCTCAATCGGGACAGGCACGCCCCAGTCAAGGTCGCGGGTGACAGCACGAGGCTGCAGGCCGCCATCGAGCCAGCTCTTCACCTGACCATAGACATTGGTCTTCCATTCCTTATGGCCTTCGAGGATCCACTCGCGGAGCCAGGGCTCGTATTGGTCGAGAGGCAGGTACCAGTGCTTGGTCGGTTCCTTCACCAAGGCTGCGCCGCTGAGCTGGGAATGCGGGTTGATGAGTTCGTCGGGACTCAGGGAGCTGCCGCATTTCTCGCATTGGTCGCCATAGGCGCCTTCGGCGCCGCATTTCGGGCAGATGCCGATGATATATCTGTCGGAAAGGAACTTCTGCCGTTCCGGGTCAAAATACTGTTCCGTCTCCTTCTCTATGAACTTGCCCTCATCGTAAAGTTTCTTGAAGAACTCTTGGGCCGTGGCACGGTGCGTCTTCGAAGAGGTGCGTGAATAAACATCATAGCTGATGCCCAGCTCCTCAAACGACTTCTTGATGATGGCATGATAACGGTCAACGATGTCCTGAGGGGTGCAGCCCTCTTTCTCAGCCTTGATTGTAATCGGCACACCGTGCTCGTCGGAACCGCCCACAAACAAGACCTCCTCTCCTCGCATTCGCAAATAGCGTACGTATGTATCGGCAGGGATATACACGCCTGCGAGGTGTCCAATGTGAACCGGGCCGTTGGCATAGGGCAAGGCCGTGGTTACCGTATAACGCTTGAATTGTTTGTCGGTTGATTCCATAGTGTTGTTATTTTAAAAAACGGGTGCAAAAATAGTGATTATTGTCGATTGTTTATCGTTGAAATGATAATTCGGCATAGTCATTTGTTGAATTGTTGCTTTTGAATCTGAAAATGCGGTATTTTTGTGGGCTGAGAACCAGATTATAATTGTGTAATTTATGAGATACAAACACTTCTTCTTATTGGCAATCACATTGATTGCGGCCCCATGTTTCGCACAGACCACGGACGAGTTAGGCACCTACGATGACCCGCATGGGAAAACCGTTGAAGAGAAAACCGGCACCTCACCCCAGTCAGCCCGCAAGAGCAAGGTGCCGATTTGGCTCAACTGGTCGGCAGGCGCCAACATCGCCGACTGTTACGACAACGGCACTATCCCTTTCCGTTACATGGGTGTGGGTGGCAACTTCGGATTAGGCATCACCGCTGAATGGAGGCGCTGCCATGTTCAGAATGAGACCCGTGTATCTTGCAGCATATTGGAAACCAACGGCTATTCCATAGGCATCGACAGCAAGACCGAGTTCCTCTATCGCTTTTACGACAGCAAGCGCAACCGCTTGCATCTCTGGATGGGCGGTGCTTTTCAGACCAATTACGACATCAGGGAGATTCCCTCCATGATGAACGCCGCGACAGGTGCCACGGTTTTCCGTAACCTCTGCGCCGAAGGGCTGCTGAGTTATGACTTCGCCTTCATCCGTGGCGGTAGCCACAACCTCTTGAGTGCCTACGGCAAACTGGTGCTGCCCCTGACAGGCCTGGCGACACGTCCAGGCTATGCCTATTTGGACAACTATACAAGCGACATCGACCTGTCCAATACACTGTTTCAAGACTATGAGACATTCGGCAAGATGTTTCCGGGGCTTAGCACGAACATCGGGTTGTATTTCAACCTTTTGAACGGCAACCGCATTGGTTTCTCCTACCGATGGGATTACCTCTCAACGGGCAAAAATGGCACTTACCGTTACGACAATGCCTTGCATTCCGTGAATCTTAACTTTATGTTTAACATTAACTGATGAAAGCCATGAAAAAGTTACATATCCTTTTATTCTGCCTTTTGACCTTTGCCTTCGCTTCGTGCGAGCGTGCCTTCATGGAAAAGGACGAACCATCGGATCCCGTCAGCGTGTTCGATTACCTTTGGAACAAAGTCGACCAGCAATATGCTTTCTTCGACGTGAAACGCATCGACTGGGACTCGGTGCGCGAAGTGTATCGTCCCAAAGTATACGACGACATGGACAATGACAGCCTGTTCAGTGTTTGCGCCGCCATGCTCAACACCTTGCAGGACGGCCACACCAACCTGATTTCGAGTTTCGACGTGTCGCGCAACGACTCGGTCTACTATCGGATGATTGCGCATAAAAACATTAACAACGAAGTGGTTGCGATGAACTACCTGACTCTCAACCATCATTCGACGGGAGCCTTTGCCCACAACGCCATCCGCGATGGAAAGGTGGCTTATGTACGCTATTCCTCGTTCGAGAGCGCCATCAGCGAGAGTGCCTTGAAGTACATCTCTGACCGCTACAAGGACTGCAACGGCATGATTCTCGACCTGCGCCAAAACAGCGGCGGCAGCATAGACAATATCCGTATGCTGCTGAGTATCTTCGACAATCACAAGCAACCGCTTTATATGACACAAATCAAGTCGGGGAAAGGCCACAACGACTTCACTGATTTGAGCACCGTGCGTGCCACTGATACCTGTATACTTGAAACGCCTTACACCAAGCCCGTGACCGTGCTCATCGACCGTGGTTCCTACAGCGCGACCTCGTTTTTCGCGCTCTGCACAATGGCCTACGACAACATCCGCTTGTTTGGCGACTACAGCGGCGGTGGTTTGGGCCTGCCCAACGGCGGTGCGCTGCCCAACGGCTGGACCTACCGTTTCAGTATCACGCGCACCCTTGCCCTTGACGGCAGCAACTACGAAAACGGCGTACCTCCCCAAGAGCGTGTCATCCTCGATCCCAATGCCACTGCGCAAGGCATCGACAATGTGATTGAAGCAGCGGCTGATTGGATTTTGGGATGGTAGATTATTCCATCATCACTTTCCCGCCCACTGTTTCGCCGTTTTCTGCCGTGATAATGCACCTCGGCAAACAGTCTTTGCCGATTTTGTAGTCCTTTAACTCAAATCGGTCAATAGAAAAGCAAAAGTTGTGGTTTACAGCCTGTTCATCGTGTTCTCCATGAACCCGAAGATGGGCGCCACGCGGCACCTCGTCTTCGACTTGCGCCTGCTCGTCTCCCTCTGTCTCTCCGTCAGCGGATACCCACGGTAGCCCTTTTCGCATATCTCGTCCTTCATCCTTTACTTCTCCAACGTCTCCCCTAGCCAACACACGCGCTGTCGGCGAACAAGGGCTGCCCTTTGTCCGATTCCCTGAGTAACGCGTCCGTCGGCTGCGAGTCGTGCACCGAGGCCGCCGTCACCTCCTGCGCCAGTACCAGCTTGCCCCGCGTGTCGCCCATCTCAGAAAGCTTGCGTTCCTTGTCTTCTCTGTCAAACAAAGTCGTGTTGCCTGTCGTCTCGTACTTTTTCATCGCCGTTCCTTTTGCCGGTTTCCATAAAAACGACGTTTTGTGTAATTTATTATTTGATATTCAATATTTTATATATTTTTAGAAGTTCAATAGATAAATATCATCCCAATGCACAAATAATACACTTTTACCCAACTGAAACGAAAGCGGACATCAAGATAAAACTTCCGAATTGACAGAATTGCGTTGATGTCACACTTTATTTATCTTGACGGTTCGCAGCAGTTCCCGCCAACAGCCTTGCACGCATCAGGACAGCAGCTATCACCAATAGCCCAACCCGTTGGGCCTGCCAAACCACCTGTTACAGCGGTTAATTCAGAAAAATCAAGAGTCTCTCAAAACAAAGGCTCTGTGATTTCTAATTTTTTGTTCTTCATGATGAATTATTATTTAATCACGCCTCCCGGTTATTAGGGGCGATCGGCAACCGCCCTCCCTTTCGCGATTAGGACACTGCAAAAAAAACAATATATATTTGATAATGCAAGAAAAGAAGAGAAAGAAAGCGATTTTTTCAAAAAGGCGAAAAAAACGTTCCTCTAATAAAAAGGGAAACGGCTTTGGGAAGACATTTCTCCGCCCACAATAATATTAGGAACACCTCCGTTGATTAGACAAGTTGAGTATTAACCCATCTATATTTTGAAATGAAACATCATTGTTTTCGCCGGTGGCTCGTTGTCATCGGCTTGGTGCTGGCCGCTCTGCCCGCACTCGCGCAGAAGCGCACCGTCAGCGGCTATGTGATGGATGCCGCCAGCAAGGAAACCCTCATCGGAGCAACCATCATCGACAAAAACTCAGGAAAAGGCTGTGCCACCAACAGCTATGGTTTCTACACCCTGACTTTAGACCAAAGTCAAGTGGAGCTGCAAATCTCGTATGTAGGTTATGTGCAGCAAAACCACAGCCTCGACTTGAGGGGAAACCTCAACCTCAATTTCGCTCTTGAGACCACCACGCTCGATGAAGTGGTAGTGGAAAGCATCCGCGCCACGGTGAGTGCCCGCAGTCCGCAGATGAGCGTGGTGGAGCTGCCCGTGCAGCAAATCAAGACCATCCCTACCCTTTTTGGCGAGGCCGACGTGCTGAAAGCCATACAGTTGCTCCCCGGTGTGCAGAACGGTTCGGAAGGCTCGGCGGGCATGTATGTGCGCGGCGGCGGTCCCGACGAGAACCTGCTGCTTTTGGACGGCGTGCCGGTCTATAATGTCAATCACATGATGGGTTTCTTCTCCGTCTTCAATCCCGACGCGCTGAAAAATGTAACCTTATACAAAGGCAGTTTCCCCGCGCATTTCGGAGGACGCCTCTCGTCGGTGGTGGACATCCGCATGAAGGAAGGCGACATGCAAAAATACCACGGCAACGTCAGCGTGGGACTGATTTCATCCAAACTGAACCTGGAAGGCCCCATCGTGAAGGACAAGCTGTCGTTCAACCTCTCGTTCCGCCGCACCTACAGCGACCTGCTGATGAAACCCGTCCTTTGGATTGCCAAAACGCAAATGGATGATGTCAACAAGCTGAAAGCCGGCTATTATTTCTACGACTTCAACGGCAAGCTCAATTGGAAAATATCCGACAAGGACCGCTTGTACCTGAGTTTCTACTCGGGCGACGATGCCATTTACTTCGGCGTGAAAAGCAAGAACTACAGATCCGATAGTGTCCAATACAACGAACATGTCAACATAGGTTGGAAATGGGGCAACAAGGTGGCCGCCTTGCGCTGGAATCGCGTCATGTCGCAAAAGCTATTCATGGACGCCTCTGCCAACTACACGCAATACCGCCACAACCTAGGCATGGGCATCACCGATGAAATGATATACCTGGCTCATAACAACGCTTCGGTCAAAAACGAGTACAACATGGCCTACAAGTCGGGCATCAACGACCTGACCGCCAAAATCGACTTCGATTACAGGCCTTTGCCCAACCATGAGATCCGTTTTGGCGGCAGCTACACCTACCACCAATTCAGGCCCGAGGTGCAATCGATGAAAATCACTTCAGGCCATGAGATGAATATTGACACCACGGCAGGCGCTCCCAAGGTGTTTGCCCACGAAACCGCCCTCTATGCTGAGGACAACATGACTTTTGGCGACATCCTCCGTGTGAACGCAGGCCTGCATTACTCCACCTTCACTGTGGAGGGCAAGACCTACCAGAGTGTGCAGCCCCGCCTGAGCACCAGCGTAATGCTGGCCTCCAACTTCTCACTGAAAGCGGGCTATGCCTACATGACACAATATGTCCACTTGCTCTCCAACAGCAGCCTTAGCCTGCCCACCGACCTCTGGGTACCCGTTACCGCCAACATCGTCCCGATGAATGCCCATCAGGTGTCGCTGGGCGCTTTCTACGAATTGCCGCGACTGTTCGACATTTCACTGGAAGGATATTACAAAACCATGGACAACCTTCTGGAATACAAAGACGGAGCCTCGTTTTTCGGCTCCTCCGAAAACTGGGACAAGAAAGTGAGCATAGGACACGGTTGGGCCTACGGTGTGGAGTTTTTGGTGCAACGCTCGTTCGGCAAGACCACGGGTTGGGTCGGTTACACCTGGGCGCATACCAAGCGGCAATTCAACCGCGAAGGCATGGTCATCAATCAAGGCAAGGTGTTTCCTGCCAAATACGACCGTCGCCACGACTTGAGCATCACCATGCAACACAAGTTCAGCGAGCGTTTTGACCTCAGCGGCACCTGGGTATTCAGCAGCGGCAACTGCGGCACGCTTGGCACCCAGGTCTATGAAGGCCTGCCAAATGAATGGGGTTCATTTCCAGACATATACGCGCTTGAACGCAACAACTTTCGCATGGGCAACTACCACCGCTTGGATATAGGCATGAACTTCCACAAGCAGAAGAAACACGGCATCCGCACCTGGAACATCAGCGTTTACAATGCGTACAACCACAACAATCCTTTCATAGTTTACACTGATCACGAATGGGACGAAGCCAGGCAAACGGAAAAGAAAACCCTGATGCAGGCGAGTCTGTTCCCGATAATACCGTCCATCAGTTATAGTTTTAAGTTTTAATTCGGTATGCTTTATGGCCCATGAGATACGGAAACTCTTACCTTGATACAATGAAGCGGTCACAGCCATGAGCCACAGTCAAAAATAAGATACAACAATGAAAAACAACATTTTATCCCTTATCGCCATCACAATCGCTACACTCCTCACCTCCTGCGAGAAGGAAATCGAATTCAAAGGCGAGCAGACCGATCCCAAGCTGGTGATTAACAGTATCATAGAACCTGGTCAACCTGTCAGCGCAGCCATCAGCAAGAGCTGTTTCTTCTTGGACAACCATGCCGACAACACCGCTCCCGATGACCTTGTGGCCATGCTCTATGTGAATGGCAACCTCATCGGCGAGATGATTCCACATTATGACACTATAGCCAGTCATGACATTTGGGATTTGAACGACCCGAACCATGGCCGTGTCCAAAAAATATATTCTCATGATCATTGTCCATCCGATGGAGACATCATCAAGATTACCGCTGCTGCCCAAGGCTTTGAGGATGTGGAAGGCGAGACAAGTCAACTGCCAAGTATTCTAGATTGCCAAATGGATGTTACGGTAACAAGCTGGTCAGGAGATTATATTAATGTGTATAATCCTGAAACACAAGAATATGAGGAAACCGATCTGTATAGTATTGGGGGGCAATTGGACATGACCATCACCATCACCGACCCCAATCCCGGGAAGACGGATTTCTTCAGGATAAGCACGTGCAACAACAACGAAATCGCAATGGGTGGAAACAGTTATTACATCAGTTTTGAATACGACGACCCGATTTTTGGGACTGGTGCCGTGGAGAACGATTTTTTCGGTGCCAGCGACCTTGATACCCGTCCCAAAGGTGTGTTTACAGACATGCTCTTTGACGGAAGCTCATATCGTTTGAAACTGAAAGTTCATTTCAGTTGCAATATAGACGAAGGCTACGACCCTGAATATTACCGTGTGCCATTCATGGTAGAGCATCTTTCGAAAGAATACTACAACTATCTGTACACCTGCAACCAAGGCGATGTGACCA
>JBGYWU010000204.1:0-7685 GCA_041842265.1 Candidatus Limimorpha sp.
TCGCTGTTGAACCCGACAATGCCGAGATAGAGGCCTTCCTTGGCAGGAGTGTTGTCTTCAGCCTTGGGCTTGCGGCAACCGCCAAAAGTCAAAAGGGAAATGGATAACGCAATGACTGCGACTGGCAAAATGTGCTTTTTCATTTTTGTTTGATGGTTTTAATATTTTCCTGATAACGTGAATTGGATGGTTAAATTGTAGGCGTTTGAAAAAAGTCAGGCTTCTAGAGCCTGCCTAATGGCTTTGCTCAACTGGTCGGGGCAGGATGTGGACTTGAAGCCGCAACGGATTCCTTCTAATTTCCTGATGACATCTTCAGCTTTCATAGCTTCTACCAAAGTGCTGATGCCTTGAGTGTTTCCGTTGCAACCTCCGTGAAATTGCACATTCTTGACAAGTCCGTTTTCAATTTCAAATTCGATGGCTTGGCTGCAAGTACCTTGAGTCCTATAACTATACTTCATGGTTGTTGAATTTACTCATAAACTTTTCGCTGTCCACTACAAACCTTTCGTGGATGCCTTCTCCGATAAGGGCATCGCCTTCAAAGCACTTTACTTCGAAAACCAATCGGCGTCGGTCTACTTCGATGAGTTCTGCACCGCAGTGGATGGAGGCTCCTACGGGACTGGATTTTAGGTGTTTGATGTTGACGGCGGTGCCCACCGTGGTGTTGCTTTCGCCGATTTTATCACGGACACTCAACAGACAGGTCTTTTCCATGAGTGCGATCATGGCGGGTGTGGCGAATACTTCCAACGCGCCTGAGCCATAGGCGGCTGCGGTGTCCTGTTGAGCTACCACGAGCGTTTCGTTGTGGCGGAGACCTTGCAAATTGTCGTAATCCATCAGAGTTGGAAATTCATGGTGATGTTGACGATAAGATCCGGATGAATGGACTTGGCCACCGGACAGCTCTCGGCGGCTGCCCAAAGCAGTTTCTTTTGTCTGTCTGTGTACTCTTGGGCAGGAAAGTTGAACACGATGTCGATTTGGCCGATACGTCGGGGGTCGGACAACATGGTTTTCTTCACTTCGTAGGATGTGCCGTCGATGTTGAACTTGTGTCCCTGTGCGCTGACACCCATGATGGTCATCATGCAGGCAGCCAAAGCTCCACAGACGAGGTCGGTGGGCGAGAAGGCTTCGCCCTTGCCGTGGTTGTCGGTGGGCGCGTCGGTGAGGATAGTGTTGCCCGATTGCACATGGGTCATCTCATTGCGTAGATGACCCTTATAAGTTCCTTTTATTGTTGCCATGGTATTTAGTATTAATTTGTCGAATCGAAAATAATGCGATGTTACGGTCGGACTTCGTACAACTCTTCATTCCTGATTCAATGATGGTTGTTGTCAATTGTTTGATTGTTTCACCGTTGCTGTCATTCCTCATGTCTCCTCATTCTGAATTCCTCATTGATCACATCTGTTCCAGAATCAAACCTGCCAAACGGCTCGTACCCACGCGGAAAAGGTCTTTGTTGAGCCATGACTCGCCGAGGGTGTGTTTCAGCAAATAATAATAGGTCAGGGCATCTTCAGGAGTTTTCATGCCACCGGCGGGCTTGAAGCCGACTTTCTTGCCTGTGGCTCTGTAATACTCTTTGATGGTGTCAATCATGACGATGGCGGCCAAAGGCGTGGCTGCCAGCGGCACCTTGCCTGTTGATGTCTTGATGAAGTCGGCACCGGCAAGGATGGCCAATTCGCTGGCCTTGCGGATGTTTTGCACGGTCTTCAACTCGCCCGTTTCAAGGATGACTTTCAGCCTTGCCTTGTTGCCGCATGTTTCTTTGACGGTCTTGATTTCGTCGAAGACTTCATCATACCTTCCGGCGAGGAAAGTGCCGCGCGAGATGACCATATCGACCTCATCGGCACCTTCCTTGACACAGTATTCCACCTCTTTGACTTTCAGGTCGAAGGGCATCATGCCAGAGGGGAAGGCGCAAGCAACGGTAGCCACGCGAATGTTGCTGCCTGACAACAGTTGCTTGGCCTGGCGGATGAAGGGACTGTAAATGCAGATGGCCGGCACCGAAAGGTGCGGCTTTTGCTTGGGGAAGGACAAGGCTTTTTCGCAGAAGTCTTTGATTCTCTCTTCGTTATCGAAGGCCTCAAGCGTGGTGAAGTCGATGCATTGGAAGATGGTGCGCAAGGCTTCCTTTTCGTTGCCTTGTTTCTTTTCTTCGCCTATAATGAGGCCAATACGCTCATTCAGTGCAGCTTCGCTATGGTGGTAAGGGCTGAATTGCATGGTGGTTTGTATTTGGGCTTCAAAAGTAAGGATTATTATTGGATTGGCGGCAATAAAGTCTCCAAATTCATCTTCATCCTCCACTTCCATTGATTATTACTGTCGGCAGGGATGTTGATTTGGTCGTCCATTGGGTTGGGCGACCAGTTGTTTTCGTCCCTGTCTAATAGGTCTTGTAGTGGATAGATGTTCCACTTTGCGGGGCTGTCACTGTGTCCCTCCAGAATCTTTTTGAGGGTATTGGCAGTGACTTTTCGGTCATTGATTTTGAGGCTGCTCAAAAATTGCCGGGCGCGGACGGGGTCTTTTTCCAGCCAGCCGCGCAATGTGGGCATGTCGTGTGAGCCGGTGGTATAGACACAGTTTTCGGGCAAGTCTTCGAACTGCACAAAGGTGTGGCCTGGCACTTTGGGCATGTGCTGCACCTCAAGGCTCATGATGTTCAATGTTTGCATCACCTCGGGGACGCAGGCGGGAATCATGCCGAGGTCTTCGCCGCAGGCCACCATGTGGGTCGCCTTTACCAAGGCGGGCAGTTTCTCCATGGATTTCCGCTTCCAGAATTCGTTGTGGCGGTGGTGGTAGAAGTCTTTGTAAATGCCGTCGACGGCCTGTTTTTGGTCGTCGGTGAGGGTTTGATAAATCTTGGTTTTTTGCAGTTCAATGCGGGGGTGGTATTTGTCTTTTTCAGTCGGGTCGGGGATGAAAAGAGTGTCCACGCCTTTCTTCAAATGCTTGCTTTTTTCGAAATGAAAGCCTTGGTTTTCAATTTCTTCCACGCTTAATGGCAATGCAGGGCTGAAATGCCCCAACTGTCCCGACTTGGCCGTTTTCGGAATCTCCCAAATGCGGAAGAAGCCGAGGATGTGGTCGATGCGGTAGGCATCGAAATAGCGTGCCATCACTTGAAGGCGGCGGCGCCACCAAGCATATCCGTCCTTTGCCATCGCTTCCCAATTGTAGGACGGGAAGCCCCAGTTTTGTCCTTCGGCGGCAAAATCATCGGGCGGAGCACCCACTTGCACATCAAGATGGAACAGATCGGGATGCGATTTTACATCCACGCCATTGGGATTTACCCCAATAGGGATGTCGCCTTTCAGCAGCAAACCTCTGTCATGCAGGGCTTTGACGGCCTCGTGCAATTGCTTGTCGCAGTGGTATTGAAGGAAAAGATGGATTTCCCTGCCGTTTCCGTCACGCTCGGCGCAATATTGGGTATAGTCGGGCAACCAGTCTCCGTTGTCGGTGACAAATTGTTGGAAATCAACACTGTCTTTCAATATTTCCCATTGCTGCTCAAAGACGATTTGAAAGTATTCCCATTTGACTTTCAGTACCTTGGGAAAATCAACGGTATCTTTCCCGTTGAGCATCGTCCGCATTCGCTTGAAAGCCGTGGCTTTTCTGCCCATGTCATTCCCTCGAGAATTTATGGGTGATTCAGGAATGGTATTCAATAATTTATCGATATTCAGATAAATTGGGTTTATTGCGAAGACTGAGATGGGGTTGTAAGGATAGGAGTCGCGCCAGTCGTAGTGTGCTGTCGTATCGTTGATTGGAAGTATCTGGATGATATTCAGATTGTTTGCTGCGCACCAATCGCCCAATTTTGGAAGGTCGGCAAATTCGCCTATCCCGAAATCGTCCTTCGTGCGCAAGCTGAACAAAGGTACGGCCACGCCTTTCATCGTTTGCCTTTCGGTGAGGCCGAACCAGTCCCAAACGCGGTTTTTGCCCTTGGCAAGAATGCGGTTGGGGCCATCCTCCCAACGGATTTGCCCGTTTTCGCGGATGAAATATTTGTATTCCATGGTCTGCGGAGACGTACGACCGTACGTCTCTACCGAGGTGGACCAAATGCCTGACCCCACATATTGCATGGGCACAGCCTTTTCCGTGTTCCAAAGACCTAATTCTGAGGTGTTTCCAGAAAGAAACAGTTCTTCGCCCCATCGGCTGTCGTAGCGCAATCTATATAAGGTATTCATGCCACAAAGGTAGAGCTTTTATTCGATTTTCACCCGATTAATCACCCCACGATTGCTTCCTGAATCAAAATATATGCTGTAGGCATAGCCGCCATGTACTTTGAAGAATTTGGGATAAATCTTCTTGCTGGCCATTTGTCCCATGCCGACAGTGCCAACTTTGGGGGCGTATCATGCAGCGTGTCCAACTCGATAAGATGGTAAAATACGTCGGCTCAAAGACCATGTGGGCGAAACGGAATTGGTTGCCCGCTTTGGCATGTCCGTAGGGAAGCTGAAGCGGCCTTGCTCGTCGGTTACTGAAACGAGTAGTGAGTCATGCGCGCAAACGCTCACATTCTCAATGGCTTTTCCGCTATTGTCTTTGCAGGTAGCCTTTTGCAATAGGGCGTTCTTGGACCGCGGATTGAAAGGCAAAACTGAAGCCGAAAAGCAAGAAAAGCAGTGTGATTTTTTTTCATGGTTTGGCGTTTTTCGATTTGCTCTTCTTGAAATTGACAGACAAAAATAGGAAATAATGACATGGATTTCTTATTTTTGCCCCGAAAAAAAATGCTATGACCGCTTTCGATTTCTTCAACATCATTCGCTCCATCCCGAAGACACTGCGTTTCAATTTCCATTATTTTCCTTTGAAAACGGCATTGATGTTGCCTGTTGTAGTGTCGCACCGCACCTGTTTGCGCGAGCTGCACGGCCGGGTGGAGCTTCCTGAAAAATTGGAAAGGGCGATGATTAGAATCGGTTTTGGCGACGTGGGGCATTACGACCGCAAACGCTCGCGCAGTATCTGGCAGGTGAGCGGTACGGTCAGTTTCGGCGGCAAGGCGAGCATAGGGCATGGCTCCAAGCTCTCGGTACGCGGCCATCTGAGCCTTGGTGCGGGTTTCAACATGACGGCGGAGAGCACCATTGTCTGCGCCACGGAAATCACATTCGGCGATGACTGCCTGCTAAGTTGGGACATCCTTGTGATGGACACCGACGAACATCCCTTATTTAATAAGGAAGGCGAACGCATTAATGCGGATAAGCCCATTGTAGTGGGTAACCATGTCTGGATTGGATGCAAGTGTGTGCTGTTAAAAGGCGCGGAACTGCCGAATGGCACGGTCTTGGCGGCTGGTACTTTGTTGAGATCAGCCTTTGCGGAAGGGCAACAGGTGATTGGCGGCAATCCGCCGTCTGTTCTCAAGCGTGAGGTTTGCTGGGAGCATTAGGATGTTGTTCGGATATTGTCTAAGCCCGTTAAAGCCATTTCCATTGATCCTGCGGGATTTATGATTTCATTGGGTCAAAGGGCGAGGATAAGAATAAACACAAAGCCCACACAACGTTTATAGGCTTTCGATCACCGTGCAGAGGTTCTCGAAGATTTGCCGGACATCACCCACACCGTCCACTATATGCAGGTTGCCCTTGCCTTGGTAGAAGTTGAGCACAGGACGTGTTTTGGCCTCATATTCCACAAAGCGGTGTTTGATGGAGTCGATATTGTCGTCGGGACGGCCGCAGATTTTGCCGCGTTCGAGCATGCGTTCGACGAGGAGCTCTTCTGGCACTTCGAGGTTCAGCACGCCCGATAGCGACATCCCGAATTTTCCCATCATTTCTTCAAGGGTTTCTGCTTGCCGCACTGTGCGTGGATAACCGTCGAAGATGAAGCCGGCAGTACCCAAGTTCTCGGAGAGTTTCTTTTCGATGATTTTCGCCACAATGTCGTCGGAGACGAGGTTGCCTTGGCTGATGATTTCCTTCACATGCAGGCCGAGTTCGCTCTCGGCGGCGATTTCCTCGCGTAGGATTTCGCCTGTGGAGATGTAGGTCAGGTTATATTTCTCGCGCAGGAATTGCGACTGTGTTCCTTTGCCTGCCCCAGGCGGGCCGGATAAGACGATGTTAAGCATAACAAATTATTGATTTATTGGTCATTTATTTGTTTGACTTTCAGCTATCATCAGCCAGCTGTGTCGTGCAACAGCCGAATGCCGACAGTTGATGGCTTATTGCTCAATGATTTTATAAATATCCGGTAAGTTTCTCCCTTGTTGGTCATAATCCAGGCCGTAGCCCACGATGAACTCGTTGCCGATATCCATGCCTTTGTAGTCAATAGGGTAGGTGTATTGGAAATTGTTTGGCTTGAAGAACAAGGAGGCAATGCGCACGTCGGAGGCTTTCAAGTCCCTGAGTTTCTGCATGGTGTAGCGCATGGTGTGACCTGTGTCAACGATGTCTTCCACGATGACCACATGGCGGCCTTCCAAGGAATGGTCGAGGCCGATGAGCTCTCTGACGACATTGGTGGTCTCAGTGCCCGAATAGGAAGTGAGCTTGACGAAACTGATTTCACAGGGGATGGTCAGTCGCTTGAACAGTTCGGAGGCGAACATGAAGGCACCGTTGAGTACCACGAGAAACAATGGATTCATGCCCGCCATATCATGATTGATTTGATTGGCCACGATTTGGATGTTGGATTCGATTTTTTCTTGGGGGATATAGAGCCCAAATTCCTTGTCTAATACTTTTACTGATTTCATTTTCAAAGGATTGAGATTTGTTCGCCACTATGGGTAAGACGACACAAATATACAAATTGAAATCACTGGTGCGACCATACCCGAAAAAAAACTAATTTTGCCATCAAAACTATGACCTATGGCAGCATAATCGTTAAAGGATGTTTGTTGTTTCTGCAAGCACTGCCATAATCATAGGCCGTAAGCCGGATTAGAAATCCAACGTAATAAATTCAACAATTCAACAATCAACATAATGACACCTATAATAAGCATCATCATGGGAAGCACATCCGACCTTCCCGTTTTAGAAAAAGCCGCCCAATTCTTTGATGAGATGGCGATTCCTTTTGAAATGAACGCCTTGAGTGCGCACCGCACACCACAAGAGGTGGAACGGTTTGCCCGCGAAGCGAAGAGTCGCGGCATCAAGGTCATCATTGCCGCTGCGGGTATGGCTGCCGCCCTGCCGGGTGTGATTGCCGCCAATACAACATTGCCTGTTATCGGTGTGCCGGTGAAGGGTATGCTCGACGGCTTGGACGCCATGCTGTCCATCATACAGATGCCTCCGGGCATTCCCGTGGCCACGGTGGGCGTGAATGGTGCCCTCAACGCTGCCATCCTCGCTGCCGAAATGCTGGCCCTCAGCGATGACAATATGGCCGCCAAGGTTGCCGACTACAAGGAAAATCTGAAGAACAAGATTACAAAAGCTAACGCAGAACTGAAGGAAGTGAAGTATCAGTATAAGACGAACTGATATCAACCAGGGGCAGTCTCAAAAGGCTGCCTCTTTTTCATTCATTTATGCAGCGAAAGACTTGGAGTTAGGCAGAAAACTCTGTATTTCGCACTTTTGTGGAGTACAGATAAAGAAAGCACCCAAAACAGTCTGTCTTTCGATAAAAAA
>JBGYWU010000205.1:0-10287 GCA_041842265.1 Candidatus Limimorpha sp.
AAGGCCCTGAACATCTTTACTATTTGGGAATTCCGGTTTACGCCCATCACGGCCGTATCCGTTTTGAAGATGCTTCCGATCCAAGTCATTTTGACTACTGTTTGTTCGGTCTGTTCAGCGGTATTGATATTTTCAACAGCGAAGTGATTTTTGAAAACTGCACATTCTCGGAAATTGATACCTACCATCAATCTTCGGCTGTAAAATGTATGAATTGCGACCCCATTTTCACAAATTGCAGGTTTTCTGATAATGAAGGCGCTGCCATCAACACTCCTGTCAATGGGCATAGCTCTCCACAAATCATCAATTGTCAATTCACTAACAATGTGACCGCCAACACCAATCATCCGCAAATCAATCTCGGCTCTGGTAATACGGACACCATCCGTATCGTGAACAGCACCATTGAAGGTAACGGCCACGACAAGTCGGGCGGCATTACCATCGCCGATCAGGAGGAAACTGGTGAGACCAAAATCCTATTGAAAGACAACATCGTCAAGAACAACCGATACGGCTACAACCAGCAAGGCAACAGCCTCAGCTCAACTATTATCGGAAACGAATTTTTAGATAACAATATAGAAACCAATCCGATGAATGGAGGAAGTGGCATCAGCGTTTATGGTATGAACGAAAACAACAAAGCCGTTTTGCGCAACAACATCATCACCGGCAACCTTTGGGGCATCACCGCCATCAATGCTTTCAACATCGACCTCGGTACCGAAGACGAATGGGGCAACAACCAAATCCACGACAACGGAAACAGCGGCGTTGTTTACGACCTCTACAACAACTCCTCCTACGACATCATGGCCGTCGGAAACGACTGGGGCACCATCGCAGAACAGGAAATAGAAGACCACATCGTTCACCAAAACGACAATCCGGACCTGGGTTTGGTTACCTTCATCCCCTATATCGGCTATGAAAACACAAAAGAAAATACTGCCTCCAGTTTTGAAGTGTCGCCGAACCCCGTAAGCAACGGAAGTTTCTCCATAAGGTTTGAGAAGCCCTGTCCTTCCGAAATGGTTATTTATAACCTCAACGGACAGATTATGACATCGCAAAATATTGAAAATGAAATAAATATTATCAATACTGAAAAATTGGTTTCAGGTATCTATTTCGTAGAAATATGCAATGAAAATGGAAAAACCATGAAGAAAATCGTTGTTAGATAAGCAAGGCCCAAGCCTTTTTTTGCGATGGCGAAATCTTTTCTATCTTTCTTTGTGAAATAATTGTTACGTCATGCCAAAAGTCATTGTCAACATCATCGACAAAAGCAATCCGCTACCTGCTTATCTTTTCACCAAGGAATATTACGCCGAAGGAGACGAACTTCTATTCATCTCCGCCGAAGAGGAAGCGGGGAGCATTCAGCTATTGTCAAAACAACTTCAAATTGACGAAATGCTCGTGAAGCGCATCATCGTGAAGCGCCATCAGGACAATTTCCTTTATGAGCACATCTGCCGCACCATCAAGGGCAACCTTATCCCGAACAGACAATATTACCTCAACCTCGCCGGCGGCAACCGTTACATGACCCTCTCGGTGCAACACGTCTTCGAGGAATTCAACACTTTGTTTTTATACACGCAAACGCGTGAAAATCAAATTGTTAAGACTATTTTCGACAACAGCATCTATGACGACGACGATGAGGTGTTTCCCATCAAGCACCGCATGACTTTGAAGGAATATTTCAGCCTCTATGGATTGCAAAGCGACGTGGACGAGCCTCGCAAACAAGTGAGGGAGACCTCTTTCTCGCAGCATTTGTTCACCATGTTTTCGCAGAACCTGCTGGGGCAAGGGGATTACAAAGTGATGGAGACCTTGCGCAACAACTATCGCAACTGGAAGTTCCTCATCATCAATGAGGCGGAACATCCGACCAAGAGCAGCATGACGCCTGTTTACGGTTTGGGCAAGTTCTTAGATTTTATCGGTTTCGTCCCCGAGCGTAAGGGCTCGCTGCAAAGTTATGAGATTGAATATCTTACGGGTGGTTGGTTTGAGGAATACGTCTATGCCTTGATTAAGGACGTGCTGCAACCCGACGACATTGCCATGGGCGTACACATCTCCAACGGCATCATCAAGCACAACAACGAACTGGATGTGTGCTTCATCAAGGCCAACAAATTGTTTGTCATCGAGTGCAAGACCGGCGTAAGCAGCGAGAGTCTCTTCAATGAAATCGTCTATAAGGTCTGCGCCCTGAAGGAGGTGCTGCTCGGCACGAGCCATTCTTATATCTTCTCGCTCAAGAAAGACCACAAGGGCAGTTGGAAGAGGACGGCGAAATACATGGGCATCACCTTCTGCGACTGGCTCAACCTGACCAAGCCGGAGAATCTGAAGCAAATCTTGAAGGAGATGAACCGGATTGCCAAGGAGGCGTAAGTTGCTTGCCGCATTTCGCTGTGAGGATTACTGCAATTATTTTCCCGAAATTATTCTAAAAAAATAATTTTATTGGCATAAAAATGGGCGGATATGCTCATACTCGAAATATCGGGCGGATTGAATCCGCCCGAACTGAGTGGTACAAAAGGCATAATTATTCGAACACGGATACCCCGGATTTCACGGAAGAATCCGTTTCCGTGTCATCCGAGAAATCCGTGTTCAAAAAAACCGTTTTCTCATTCCTTCACCACCTTGTCCGAATAGGTTTTTCCGTCTTCCAAGGTGACACGCAACGTATACGTGCCAGCGGGCAATTGCTCCATGTCGATGCTTCCGAAGCCGCTCCGCAGCGTGCGCACCAGGCGGCCTTGCAAGTCGTATAACTCGACTTGCTTGGGTTGCATGTCGGGGGAGAACTGCATTTGCAGGTGGGATTGCACGGGGTTGGGGTAGTAGGTGTATGGGTGGGTATCCTGTACTATTATTTCATCAACATCAAGATACCCATCAGGATTTACTTTTAAGGTAAACAAATCGAAATGATTGCTTGAATAATCAAATGCTCCACCGACGACAAGGCAACCTCCATCGTTTGTGGCAGTTAGGATAGTTGCCTGCAGAAAGCGCGAGGGGTGAAAAAACGACTTTTGCCAAACGACATTAAGGAGTTCGTCTGTCTTGGTCAAAGTGATGTTGTATGGAGACGTAGCGGGAAGGAAACTGCTATAGCCGAAACAACCGTGATAAATCTGTTTTCCATCCTTGGATTCTCCTTTTGCAACGTCTATGGCATTGAACGAGAAGGAAGTCTCCGTCGTGTCGTTCCTACTGCCGACGACCAAATAATTCAACGGCTTTCCATCCAAACCCGCAGAGAACAAGACAGAGGAATTGTCGGTTGCAAAAGTCGTATTTGTATAAGGATTATACCACTTTTCATAAGCCTTGTGGGAAAACAGCAACACAGAGTCGCCAAGAGTCATCGCTGTCGCGTTGGCTACGGAATTAAGATATACCACGCAGGCAGTGTCGCCGTTTATCTGTTGTATAGGCCCATATTCATGTAATGTGTCGAACACGAAGTCGTCATCGAAGCTGAACAAACGTTGCACTTCCGTAAGATATCCTTGTTCCAAATACGAATTTCTATACTCTCCAAAACGGTTGCCTTCAGGAAATTCAAATATGGCATTGATCATTACTCCGCTCCCACAACCTTCCGTTTCCTCATGAAATTTTATCAAGGTACCGTCCAATGCTATTCTCATGTATAGGCGATGGTAACCATCCTGAGGACCAAGAGAAGTTGCAAATAGAAAGTCACCTTCGCTTGTAAGCAGTGAACGCGACATGGTGAACTGGTGATACTCTCCTGGCAAATCCACTTCCCGCCAGTCGATCAAATTGAGGTCTTCGTCAAAATGAATGACCAATGGCTTCGTGATTTGCATGTCCTGATGGGTTACATAGCCTAAGGCATAGAAGGAGTTCAGATTAAAAGGATCGTGGAATAATCCCACAATGCCCGAAAACGCACTTTCGTTGCTGATGGGGAGGCTACAGAGCATAACACCGTCGTTGGAGATTTTCTTCAACTCGCCTGCGCTACCGTAATAGTCATAGACCGCTATTATCTTGCTTTCGTCCTCGGTCTCGATGGCGGCACTGGCGCAAAACGACTTTTCCGCTTGCTCATACACGTTGAAGAAGCCTTCTCGCTGCGGGAAGGCAACAGCGCCGTAAAGCGACAAGAATAAAATAATCAGTAGCTTTTTCATAACACAGGTTAATAAGCCGAACCCACGTTAGTACAATTAGGTTTGCCAGTTTCATATATACATAAAAACGAATAAAAATGTTGTGGATTCACAGAAACTAAGACATCCAAAGAACAATCGTTTATTGCAATTGTAACGTGTCCTTCGGGATGCCATGCTTCATTGGCCATGATTTGACACAAGTTGTTGTAATAGTATCTCATTTCGGGATATTCAATACAATAATCATTCACCTCATCACCATATCCACACCACAAGCGATAACCTTGATTGTAGTGGATGTCAGGATTGGTTTCGGGATAGTCTGTTGCATGGAATAACCTTGTTGTATCTACATCGGTATAATAAAGTCTCCCGTTAAGGCATTCAAGCAAAGGGCGGTTGCTGTTATATGCCTTTTTAAGTATGGTGGTATGGTCATCACCGACACAAGTTCCGTCACATTTACCGAGCTTTTCCCAAACACGCCAATTGTCTGTCTCATCAAAGATGATTGGTATGGGAACTTGGGACAAACCTCTTGTGGCAAGCACAAATCGAACATTGGCTGCATCTTCTTTTTTTGCATCCTGATTAATTGAGCAAGTGATGTAAAGAACGCTTTTCTCAGGGAAATCGATACGATTGTAAGCTTCAAGAATACTTGCGAAAGCCGTATTGTATGTGTTGGCAAGTTGAGCCATATCGATAAACTCCCCCTCAAGCATAACTGGGACATAAAGTGTATCGTATACAATTTCATCTGTAACAAAGTTCGCATCGCCAAAGTCAAAGTTGAGCAGATTGCCCAAGTCACTTTGAGCCTGTTCAAGGCTAATGAGTTCTTCACCTTTTTGGGCAGAAAGCAGTTTGTTCTTGAACGAAATCAAGTATTCGTCCATATTGTCAAAGCATGGTGCATTTTGTTCACTGTTGTTTGATGTCAGTTCCTGTTTCTCCTTCTTGCAGGACACGAAGGCCACAGCTGTGGCCACAATCATCACCGCGAGGGTGATTAATAATTTCTTTGTTTTCATAGTGTTTGTGTTTTTAATGATTTGTAAATGATTAATTAATTTTTAGTCTGTTACCGTAAATTCTCCATAATACTCATCACCATTTGGGAGTGTGAAGGTGACGATGTAGTCGCCTGCACTGGGGATGCAGCGTTGAAATCCCGTTGGCGTTATTGTTGAAAGGCAATCCACCGTAACACCCGCGGCCGTGGAGATTTCCACAGCTACCAGCCCCAGATTCTCGGTGAAAGCCACGGTGAGGGTGTGGCCGTTGACGGAAGCATCGATAGTGGAGCCTTTGGGAGTGCCTTGGTGCTTCCTCTCTTTGACAGTGATATGGCTATATCCGTCGGTAATAATAGAGCAAACCGCACCACACCATGTTGTCGGCAACATGAACGCAAAAAGTAAAATGATTTGTTTGATTTTTAAGTGTTGCATAACGCTGCCGTTGACGATTCGCTGCAAAAATATGCAATTTATTTGAATAACGCCAAAAAAGATTTTTGCAATTTTTACAGGTTTTCAAGCAAGAACTTGAAAACCAATGCCTAAAGTGTGTTGATTTGCTCCAATAGGAAAGTCGTCAATCCATATTGGCAGTTGAAGGCCTGCTCCAATTTTCTGGTGTACCGTCTGCAAGTGTGGTAGGTTTCCTGTAGAAAAACGCAAATGCTCATCTTGTCCAATTGTAAGAGATAGAGGCTTAAATAGGACAATTCTTTTCGACCAGGAGCGGGATGGTATGCTTTCCGGGCATCTATTATTTCGGGGAAACATGATTCCACTGCTTTCAAAAGTGATACCAGCTGTGCTTCCGACAAGGCAAAAGATCTGTAGTCTGCGATATTGATGTCGGTTTTTAGCAACATCCTATTGTCGGAGTGTAATTGTTCTGCTCTGCCCGTTATCTCAACGCAAACCGGTGTTTGCCTGAAAGTTTCGTGCTTTTCCATGCCGTTGGATGGGCTTGTGTTGCCTTGTTCAATAACAATTCGATCCGCTTCATAGTCTTCAATCCGTATTAATGCTTCCCGAAGCGTCTCATTGCTCTTTTTCAATCTTCCAGATAAGGATTTCTGTTGCATCTTATGTGAGAGTTGCTCTTCCTTTATCTGTACCTCAAGATGCTGTCTCTTTCTTTTGTTCAGACGATTGAGGATTGCAATGATGGACAACAAGGCAAGAAAACCTACTATGATAACCAATGCCCATTTCAGGATCTTCGTTTTCTCTTGTTGGTGCAGCAGCTCTTGTCTTCGTTGATTAAGGGTTTTATATAATTCTGTCAATTGTGACTTTATCGCACTTTCGTTTGGCTCTTGGTTGGCAAAAGGAACTAAAAAGTCTGAATACTCAAGAATTTCCTTTTCGTTTCCCTGCGCTTTGCAGATGGCAATTAGCCATTCGGCAGTTTGTCTTTTGGCACCAATTCCGGATGATTCCCGAAACACTTCTTTTAGATAATACCATGCCGAATCAAATTGTTTTTCGTAATAAAAGTTTTCACCTCATGCCCAACATCGAGCCAACCTCTCCCCTTCGTCCTGCGCTATGGAAAGGAGCTGATGCGATTGTTGAATTGAGTCCTCCGCGGGTTCTCCCGTATTGTGTTTATACAGCGTCTGATGAGTAATGATGTCTCGGTACATCAAAACAGCAGTGTCATTTAATGTTGCAGCGGCTTTTTGATAATAATAACTTGCACTATCCAATTGCTCCTTCATTTCGAAATGTGAACCGATTTCATCCAAGATCCAAGCTTTGTGCCAAGCTGACGCTTCATAATTGTTGTAGTAGTCCAGTGTCAATGTCCCGAAATAGATGGTTTGTTCGTGGAGATATAGGTCAGAAAACATTTCTGTCAAATGGGTAAAAGCCAATGCCATAAACTGCGCCTTATGCCCCACCATTCCCTTTTCCTTGAAATGGCCTTCCATGATTTCCAAGGCCTTAAGGTATACGGCGCAGGCTTCGGTCGGGCTGCCGTCCTCGTAATAGCCCACACCATTAATTAATATAATGAGCACGGGCGGCGAGGAAGAAAAGGTCGCCTTTACGGTCGGGAGATTGCGGGTCAAGCCCGCAATGACGTTTTCGGGTTCGAGGTTTGTCGTTTAGGGTGAATGTAAGGCTGTCAAGATAGGTTACCGCCTGCCGCAATTCCGTGCGGTTCGTCTGGGCACTGTCGTTTTTGTACAGCAATTCGGCCAGCAGCAGGTGGGCGTAATGGCGGTTGTAGATGGTAGAGATGTTTCCTGAAACGTCTCCCAACATGCCGTCATTCGCGGTTTTTGAGACGTTTCGGGAAACGTCTCTACGACAGGTGCCGAAATAGGGCAACAGGCACGCCAGCGCGCTGTCGGGGCGCTGCCACATCAGGCTATCGATGGCCACCAATTCTGGCGACACAAAACGTTCTTCTTGGACATCAGGCTTCCCGCACGAAGCGACAAGCACCGACAACCCTATCAGAATGATGATATGCCGAAGCAGCATTTTCATGCCTGCAAAAATAGGGAAATTTCAATATTTCAACCCATCACATCGACTTACTCGAATGTATCCCATCTTGCCAGAACACCACCTTTTCATTCGATACTGACAATTGGGAACTAAACCCTAATACAACAGCCCTATTGTCATCGAAGTGCCCCGCCGGAAAACCGAAACAGACGGGATAGTCATAGTCACTGACGGCTTCGGCAATTACCTCTTCTACCGACATTCCAAAAGGCTCGGGGTTGTCATGGATTTGCGTCAAACCGCCTACAATGAGGGCCTTCAGATGCTCCAATTTTCCAGCACGTTTCAAGCCATGCATCATGCGGTCAATGTGATAGATATATTCGTCCACCTCCTCGATAAATAAGATTTTTCCATCCGTTTCAGGGAAAGAATTGGAGCCTATCATGCCATACAAAACTGATAAGTTGCCGCCAACTATCTCGCCTTCCACTTCGCCTAAACGGTTCAGCGGATGCGGCGCAATCTCATAATGCAATGGCTTTCCCGTCAAGGCATCAAACAGGGATTGTTTGGCTTCAACGGTCTTGTTTTCAAAGCAATACGGCATAGAGGCATGAAGGCTCGGACAACCCAAGCGGCTCAACTTGCCATGAAAGACCGTGGTGTCGCTGAAACCGATGATCCATTTGGGATGCTGCATGAACTTGGTGAAGTCCAACTTGTCGATGATGCGAATGCTGCCATAGCCGCCTTTCGACAGCCAAATGGTCTCAATATCTTCATTGTCAAGGTATTCCTGTAGGACAGCAGCACGAAAGTCGTCATCACCAGCGAAGATATAATGCTCGGCAAAAAGCCGGTCGTCATAAACAGGTGTGAAACCTTTTTCTATCAGCCAGTCGATGGCATATTGCATCTGCTCACGGCTCATCTTGCGCGCAGGGGCAGCAATGGCTACCTTGGAACCGTTGCCAAGCCGACAAGTCGGCTTAGGAAAAAGAGCCGGTTGGCTATTTTTCATGTTATCCAAAAGTTTTGTTCGTTTTGTATGTTTTGTGATACAATTATCATTCCTTTATGATTTCGTCTGCATCCAAGACCTCGCCATCGTATTTCACTTCCTTGCCTTGGTCGTAGGTGACCGTGAAATACAACTCGCCCGTGTCGAGGTATTTCTTCCAATCGCCGTGCTTCACCCCGGTTTTATAACTCTGGATTTCACGCAGCTTGCCGTTCTCATAATAGAAGTAGTGCTGACCGTCAGGATAGCCCGCATTGAAAGTGCCACGGAAAGCCATCTTGTCGTTGTCGTAATACGATACCCACTCCCCTATTTGCTTGTCGTTTCGGTATTCACCTTGTGTATGCATGTCGCCAATCTGTTCGGTCCACTTGCCGTTTTTCATGCCATCGAAATAATTGCCCGAAACAATGAGATTGCCTTTGGCATCGTATTCCTTGTAAGGTCCGTTGTATTGACCTTTATAGAACTGTTCTTCAATTTGCTTCTGTCCGTTGTCGTGATACCACGTCCAGGCACCATCGGGTTCTCCTTCTGTGTAATTCCCCACTTCCTGTAGTTTACCGTTATGGTAGTAGAACTTCCATTCACCTGAACGCAAGCCGTCAACAAAAAGACCTTCGGCACGCAAGGTGCTGTCAGGATAGAATTCCTTATACTCGCCACGGCGTTTGCCATCGGTACCAACGATACCTTCGCCCACCAAAGCACCGTTTTTGTAGGTCTGCGAATTGACAACATTGCCTTCCTCGTCAAACTCACGCCACACGCCTTCGCGCTTGCCGTCGCGGAACGAGGCTTCGCGTTTCACTTTGCCATTTGGGTAATATTCATGTTGCACGACAAGAGGCTTTTGGCTGCCTTCGAGTTTTTGTTCCACATCGTTGACAAACTTGTTGATTTTCTTCAAGTTGCCATTTTCGTCATATTCCTTATAAAAACCATCGCGCAAGCCGTGTTTGTAGTAGCATTCGGTATGAATGCTCCAATCGTCATAAAAAGTCTTCCAATAGCCATGTTTTTTGTCTTCGCGGTCGTAGCGGTTCAAGGCCTCACGGGTCATGACGAAACCTTTACGATAGGTGATAATCTCACGCAGCATTCCAGTAGTGTCGAAAACGAGTGAAATGCCTTCCTCAAAGCCATTTTTGAACGTCATGGTCTGGATGAGATGACCCTTTCGATCATAGCGCCGACCTTCACCCTGTTTCACATCATACACAAAAGGTTCTTCCAAGATGCCGTCTTTACCGTAGGTAAAGCGCGGTCCGTTTTTCAGATCCTTTTTGTAGTTGACAACCAAGGTGGTGTCGCCCGACTCGGAGAAGAACACCCAGGTGCTGTCCAAGAGGAAATCCGTGCGCTTGCCAATGGATTTCAGTTGACCGTTCTCATAATAGGTCTTCCAAAGTCCGTCAGGCTTTCCATCACGCAGGGTTCCTTCGCTTGACACCTGTCCGCCAGGATAGGTATACGTTTGGTATTCAGTCTGGGAAAACGATTTCAGACTGAACAAAAAACATGTTGCCAAAAAGAGAATTATGGTCTTTCTGTCTTTCATTTTCGCCTCAATAACGGGTCAAAATTAGGCATT
>JBGYWU010000206.1:0-7529 GCA_041842265.1 Candidatus Limimorpha sp.
AAAATGATTCAGAACAAGTTAAACAACAGACCAAGAAAAAAACTCGGATTTCTGACACCCATCGAATACTTTTTTGCTAACTTTGCAAAACTAAATCAATGTTTAACCCAAAAAGTTGCATTTGTAACTTGAATCCAGCTTGACGCCGACCATAGAGGCTACATAGCCTATACAAAAGGTGCCACCGGCAGCCAGAATACCGCACCGCGCTACATTCATCCGCACCAAGGCTTCTTCGTGCGTGCCACGGCAAGCGGGCAGACCGTCAGTTTCACCAAGGCCATGCGCAATTCCACAGGACAGCCCAATTCGCACTTCCGTGATGGGGAAATCCGCTATCCTTTGGTCAACCTTACCTGCACCGACGCCGAGGGCCAACGCGACTATACCACTTTGGAACTGGAACGTCCTGCAAGCGGTGGCGGAGAAAAAGTAAAAGGTCTGCGCACAGGGAGCGCTTCCGTCAGCATGCACCTCGACGGCAAGGAATATCAGATTGCCTTTGCTCCTTCGGGTATCCATACAGTTCCCGTTCATTTCAAGGCCTACACTGACGGTGAGTACACCCTGAGCTGGAGCACTGAAAACGGCGACTTCAGTTATTTGCACCTCATCGACAACATCACCGGCATTGATTTGGACTGCCTACAAACGGGAGAATACAAGTTTACTGCCAACACAACTGACTACAAATCACGTTTCAAGCTTGAATTTGAATACACCAGCATGGATGAACACTATACGGAAACAGAGACTTTCGCTTTCCAATTCGGCGACGAAATCATCATCAACGGCGAGGGTAGTGTGGAATTGTTCGACCTGAACGGACGGCTCATCAAGGCTGAAAAAGTGAGCGGATCACAAAACTCGATTGGCAAGCCGAACGCTGTTTCGGGTATGTATCTGCTTCGTCTGACAAGCGATAGAAAGGCCCGCGTTCAGAAAATAGTAATCAGATAAATACAGAAA
The DNA here is from genome assembly GCA_041842265.1 of Candidatus Limimorpha sp. Lineage (GTDB taxonomy): Bacteria > Bacteroidota > Bacteroidia > Bacteroidales > F082 > Limimorpha. Next base: position 970 of record JBGYWU010000206.1, read on the forward strand.
TACAATAAATCTGATCAAACGATGAAAAAGAAAATCATATCCTTCACGGCTGTCATAGCCTTGTTATTCGGATCCATGTCCATGAACCAAAGCAATGCGCAAATTTTCATACTCAATGATGAAGAATCTTCGCGCATGAGAACAAACGAGAGCGAATTGCCCAATATACCTTGGCTTGGTGCTAACCATGACCAGTATGCACCACTTGGCGGAGAAGTACTGGTGCTGGGTTTACTCGGAGGTGCCTATCTGTTGGTCAAAGACAGGAAGAAAAAACCTCGGTCCGCCTGACACCCAACCCCATTGCCCCGTATGGTCTTTGCGAAATACCACACGGGCGAAAGACAAAGGAAGGCTGAAAGTTGATTCATGACATCCATGCCTTTCCGTTTTTGTGGTAACACGCCAAAGGCGACCCCGAACGGGGCCGCCTTTGCTTCTTCTAATGGTTGTTTTCCGAATTACACCATCAGTGCGCCCACAAGACCCAAGATAGCATAGAACTCGGGAAGGGCAGCATAGATCAGCGTGTTGGTGAACACATCGTGACCTTGGCTGATGCCCACAATGCCGTTGGCACAGACCTGGCCCTGGCGCATGGCAGAAATCATGCAAACCAGACCGACACACAAGCCCACACCAAAAATGATGAGACCTTGCGTTGGGTCAGCCTTCATCTTGCTCAACAGCATGAAGAACGCCACGAAGCCATAGATGCCTTGTGTGGCCGGCAGTGCCGAAAGCACCATGAAATTGCCCGATGACTCAGGGCGTTTCTTGAGGCCTCCTTCCGCAGCGTTGCCCGCAGTTGTTGTGCCGATTGAACTTCCGATACCTGCCAAGGCCAAGACAAGGCCAAGACCGACATAACCTAAAATTGTTGCTAACATAATATTAAGTGTTTATTTGTTAATTGTTTGACTTCGGTTTACTATATTTCAAATTTCAAGATTGTTTTCAGAAAGGGGTTTATACTTGCGTCCTGTGCCTTCGTAACCGGAATTTTTGAAAAATTCAAGGAAGTTGAGTCGCAAGGGATGCACAAATGCACCCAAGATACACATGGCGATATTCAACACATGTCCGACAACAACGATGAGGATAAACCACAGCCATGCAACACCGCCGTCGCCCAAGGCTTGCAAGCCGATGGCATTGAAAGCCTCGCCCAATTTGGCACCGGCCAAGCCAAGGGCATACAGACGCAAGTAGCTCAACACGTCGCCGAGCAAGCCCGTAGCCGTGTTGTAGGTCTCCCATAAGCCAGTACCCACGTTGAGCAATGGATTGCGGTGCAGGTCGTTGAGGAAGAAAATCCCCAATGCGGAGAGACTGCCCAAAATGATGACGACCCACTTCGTCACCCCCTTATCCATCACACCCATCAGAGCAAGACCGCCCACAATGACACCGCCCACGATGAGCAAAGTCCATCCCCAAGTGCCCAAGGAATTGGCAAAACCATTCACTTTGGTACTTTGGTATGTCTTGACAATCATGGCCAAAAAGATATGGACGATACCGACCAAGAGCGCCAACACCATGGTGCCGTCATAGCCGGCAATGAGTGGAGGCAGCATACATTTCTTCACCGCTTCGGGGATAATGCCCCATGTCAGCATATCAGTGGAGAAGAATGTATGAAACAGCAGGCCAATCACCGTTGTGGCGACACCCAAAACCACACCCAAGGGCGCAATCTTCGGCAACTTCTTTTTCAGGCCTATGCCCAACAAGATGAGCACCAAGCCATAGCCAGCGTCGCCCATGCAGAATGCGAAGAAGAGCATGAAGAAAATGGAGATAAAGACGGTTGGGTCAAACTCATTATACTTGGGACGACCGTACATATCAGTCAACACCTCGAATCTTGATACAAACTTTTTGTTTTTCAACTTGATAGGAGGGTTATCATCCACTTTGGCTTTATCGACCAAATAGAAAACGCGCTCCTTGTCGAGCATGTCGCGGAGTGCGGGTTCATTCTCGACGGGCGCAAAACCTTCAAAGACGGTGATGTATTCCTCTGCGGCCTTCTCGCCCGCGACCTGAGCCAAATGCAAGTCGAGTTTCGACAAAACCTTTTCCAACTCATCCTGAAGCACCGGTTCGTGCCATTTAAGCTGTGCCAACCGTTGGTCTTTCTCCTTCACCTGCGCCTCCAAATCAGCAATCTGCCGCTCGATGGCGGTATAGTCGCTCACTGGAGCGGGCAATTCCTTCAAGGGAAAATCAAGGTTGTCGTTTTCTGAGACCACCACAAAATAGCAGTAGCCATCCAGTTTTGAAATCTCGCTCAACGCGTATTGTTCCTTCCAGGCGGGGTCGATGGTTTTGGTTTTGAAGAAATGGAGCTTCAAGCCGTTTTGCTTCAGCCTGTCGAAACTCTCGGCATCAAAACGGCCCCAAGGCTTGCGTTCTTCCAAATCTTTGTAGAGCTGCGGCAATTGTGCCTGTATGGCTTCCTTGTCGCGCACCGTCTCCATCACCTCAACAGCGAAGTCGGTAGGCTTCTGACCCGGGTCGCCGGCCTTTTCGACTTCTTTCAAAGCCGACAATGCCTTTCGATAGATTTGGGCGCGGGCCGAAAGTTTCTCTGAGCGTGCGTCGACAGGTTTCTGCGACCGGGTGATGTCAACCACGCCCATCGATTGCAACTTTACGAGAAAAGCATCGGCTTCGCCACTCATCAGGATAAAATCATATTTCGTCATTTCAGTTACCATAGTTTGCCTCCTCTTCTTCAGCTATATGTTTGTTTTTCACGATTTTCTGGGAGGCTTTGGAGAGGTTCTCTTCGTCTTCCATGTATCGTTTTATCTTGCGAATGGCTTCGTTGTAGCCGGGGATCTGCACCTTCTCGTAAAGATTGACTTTCTGCGTGGTCTTTTTCCGCTGATAGTCGAGGACGCGGCTCACTTCGGTGCAAACCTCCGATGCGATGCCCAATTGGGCAAGATTTTTCAGGATCTGCACACCGTCGGCATACCACATCGGTTTGGTGAAGAGATTGATGTCTTTTACCTCATACAGCACTTCCTCCAAAGCCGGCACAGGCACGCCCGCAATCTTGACGGTTTTCAGCTTGACATCGGTCACCGAAATCAGTCCTGGCTCAAATTCATTCCAAAGCCGGGCCATGTACTCATACGACTTGAGCTCGGCCTCTAACTGTGCGACAAGACTTTCCGAATGCTGCTTGGCTTTTTTCACTTCAAGGCGCAACGCGCTCTCCTTGCTTTTCAGCGTGGGGAGGGCACGGGTGCGCGTCTTGAGTTGTTTGTTCAACTCATTCAGCGAAGTCTTGTTATACTGGAACTTGATGGCCATGGTTTATTCCTTTTCTTTCCAATATTTCTGAATCAACGATTCCTTCAGGCCCGTCTCCGCCTTGGTGAAGTACCTGCCAAACAGTTCCCAAGCGGTATCAAGCATCTCGGTGATAGAGATATTGATGTCGATGGCCAACAGTCGTGTAGCATATTCCTTGGCGTAGTCGAGGCAACGCAGGTCGTAGTCGCTCAGGTCGAAGCCGTTTTCCAACTTGGTCTTGGCATTGGCGGCATCGGCATAGAGCCGCACGGAAGTGTTCATTACCGCACTATGGTCTTCGCGGGTTTTCTTGTTTTGCACAAGTTGTTTCAAACGTGACAGCGAGCGGAAAGGGTCAACAATGACCTTGCCGGAATCGGCATCGGCACGGAGAAACAGCTGTCCTTCGGTGATGTAGCCCGTGTTGTCGGGGATGGCGTGCGTAATATCGCCATCGTTCAGCGTGGTCACAGCGATGATGGTGATGGAACCGCCGCCGGGCAGCTGCACGGCCTTCTCGTAGATTTTGGCCAAGTCGGAATAGAGGGAGCCGGGCATGGAGTCCTTGGACGGGATCTGGTCCATGCGGTTCGAGACTATACTCAAGGCATCGGCATACAAAGTCATATCGGTGAGCAGCACCAGCACCTTCTCATTCTTGTCCACGGCGAAATATTCTGCCGCAGTCAGGGCCATGTCAGGAATCAGCAGGCGCTCGACAGGCGGTTGGTCGGTGGTGTTGACAAAGCTGATGATTTTGTGCAAGGCGCCGGCACTCTCGAATTCATTCTTGAAAAACAGGTAGTCGTCATTGGAGAGCCCCATGCCGCCAAGAATGATTTTATCCACATCGGCACGCAAGGCCACCATGCTCATCACTTGGTTATAAGGCTGGTCGGGGTCAGCGAAGAAAGGGATCTTTTGCCCGGAAACTAAGGTATTGTTCAAATCGATACCGGCGATACCCGTCGGAATCAGTTGTGAAGGCTGGCGGCGCTTGTAGGGGTTGACCGAAGGGCCTCCAATCTGTCGTTTCTCACCTTCCACAGCCGGTCCGCCGTCGATAGGCTCACCGTAAGCGTTGAAGAAGCGGCCGGCGAGGTCTTCACCGACGTTGATGGTGGGCGGTTCGCCGAAGAAGGTTACTTCGGCATTGGTTGGGATGTCTTCTGTGCCGCCAAACACTTGGAGCGTGACAGACTTGTCCTTAATTTTCACCACTTGTGCCAAACGGCCCGCCACAATGGCGAGTTCGTCGTTGGACACGCCTTGCGCCTCAAGGGTTACAGTGGCCTTGGTGATGGCGGTCAGTTTTGTATAGATACGTTGAAAGGCTTTCTCACTCATGTTTTAGTTCCTCCTTTAACTGTCCAAGATAATTTTCAAATTGTTCCGACTTGTATTCCGAGTAGTTCATCTGTCGGCAGATGTTGATCAGGCCCTTGAAGTAGGTCGTGCATTCCTCGAAGTTGTCGAATTTGAACGAGCGGTCGCAGATGCCAAGCACCAAGTCAAGCATGAACTTCTGGCGGTCGAGAGGCGTTTGTCCGTCAATATCGTCAAAGGCGTCTTGTTGCAAAATGACGAAGTCGACAAGCTCCGACTTCCAATACTGCTCGTGATAAGTCATCGGCACGCCGTCGTCACCCAAGATGTTGATCTGCTCATATGCGTCTTTGCCTTTGCGGATGATGAACTTTGTCTTTATCACCTTTTCGACCCAGCCTTTCTCAATCTTCTCATCGAGATAGTCGATGATTTCAGGATACTCCAAGTATTTCGAATAAGAATCCACGGGATCGATGGCGGGATAGCGCTTCTTGTCGGCGCGGTTCTGCGACAGTCCGTAGAAACACCGTGCCGCTTTTTTGGTAGATTCCGTCACCGGTTCCTTCAGATTGCCTCCGGCGGGCGACACCGTACCTATGAACGTGATGGAGCCCGATTCGCCACTATTCAACTTGACAATGCCGGCACGTGCATAGAAGTTGGAGATGATGGCCGACAAGTCGACAGGGAAACCATCCTGACCAGGCAATTCCTCCAAACGGTTGCTCGTCTCTCGCAGCGCCTGTGCCCAACGCGAAGTGGAGTCGGCCAACAGCAGCACCTTCATGCCCATGGCACGGTAATACTCACCAAGGGTCATGGCTGTGTAAACGGACGCCTCTCGAGCTGCAACTGGCATGTTGGAGGTGTTACATACGATGATGGTGCGCTCCATCAGGCTGCGTCCTGTGTGCTTGTCTTTGAGTTCGGGAAACTCGGTGAAAATTTCCACCACCTCGTTGGCGCGTTCTCCGCAAGCCGCCACGATGATGACATCGGCGTCGGCTTGCTCAGCCAAGGCGTGTTGCAACACGGTCTTACCGCAGCCGAAAGGTCCGGGGATGAAACCCGTGCCTCCTTCGGCTATGGGGTTGAGGGTGTCGATGCAACGCACGCCGGTCTCCATGACTTTGAAGGGCCGCGGCTTCTCAACATAGCCCCCAATGGGCACCTTGACGGGCCATTTCTGCATCATCGTCACTGTGACGTCTTCGCCTTCGGCGCTGGTCAGGGTGGCGATGGTGTCGGTAATCTTGTATTGTCCGGCAGCAGCGATTGACTTCACGGTGTATGTCCCGTCAAACGAGAAGGGCACCATGATTTTGTGTGACAGCCAACCTTCCTTGACTTCGCCCAACCAGTCGGCTGCGACAACTTGTTGTCCTACACCAGACAGGGGCGTAAAGCTCCAAAGCATTTCCTCGTCCAACGGCTTGGTGTATTCACCGCGTTTCAGAAACACGCCTTCCATGGTGGCGAGGTTGTTTTGCAGACCATCAAAGTTGCTCGAAAGCAGACCAGGTCCCAAGGTCACTTCAAGCATGTAGCCTTGGAACTCCACCGGGTCGCCGATTTGCATTCCTCGCGTGCTTTCATACACCTGCACGGAGGCTTTGTTCCCGTTCACCTTGATGACCTCTGCCATCAGTTCGACACCCTTGAGGTCGATGAAGCAGATCTCATTCTGTGCCACAGGGCCGTCCACCTCCACGGTGACCAGGTTTGCAATGATTCCTGTAACTTTTCCTGTTGTTTTCATTATCGTTTGATTTCAAATTTCATATAATAAGTAGGTGGTCAAAATTAAACTACATCATTTTTGACTTAGGGATTGCGGTGAAGGATGCGTCCAGCAGTTTTTCTGTCTTACGTCTTTTATGTAAACTAATTTTGCTCATCTACTTAACTATAACAAACTC
>JBGYWU010000207.1:0-3481 GCA_041842265.1 Candidatus Limimorpha sp.
GTTGATGTTGAAGCCGAGGTTGCAGCAATGGCAGCAGCCTCAGCAGAAGGGAAGAAGAGGTCTTTTGCGTCCAAAACTGCTTCGCCGAGGATGGGCGGGATGACCATGAGGAAGGAGAACTGGGCCAGTTTTTCCTTTTTGTTGCCCAGCAACAAACCCGTTGCGATGGTGCTGCCTGAGCGTGAGAGTCCGGGTAGCGTGGCAATGGCTTGGGAGATACCAATAACAAAGGCGTTTGCAGTAGAAATGCGATCCTTTTGTCGGGGTCTCGCAAAGTAGGAAAAGGCCAAAAGAGTGGCGGTTGCCACAAGACAAATGCCCACCACGAGAAGCCCGTTCCCTGTGGTGGCGGCCACTTTGTCGTAATCAGTGATGGCTTTAATGGAGTCTTTGAAAAACACGCCAACAATACCGACGGGAATCATGGAAATGATGATGTTGACGATATATTGCGTACCTTCGTTCCATTTCCATTTGAAAAGATCTTTACAGAGCCAAACGATTTCCCTCCAAAGTATGAGACAGGTGCTCAACACTGTAGCAATATGGACTACAATGGTGAAATCCAGGGCTTTATCGCCGTCAACTTGAAACAAATATTGGCCGATGCTCAAATGGCCACTGCTACTGACAGGCAGGTATTCTGTCAGGCCTTGAATGATACCGAGTATTAATGCTTCTATCCAATTCATAATCGTTCTTTATGCGCTTGCCTTCATTGCCAGTGAAGTGAAGCAATCAATTTTGTCCGCTTCGTCATTCTTCATCGCAATTGCAGATACAGCGTAGTCAAAGAAAAAAGGTGACAAGTTATTTTTTCCTCCAAAAGATGGCTACAATTTCCACTACAAAGCCTGCCAATATCAAAATCGGAGCCAGGGTAATGCGTTGGAAGTCGAACATGTTTTCGTTGAACACATCGGGGTCGTCAGATCCGCCGCCAATCATGAGGATGAAGCCTAAGGCGATGAGTGCGATGCCAATGAGCACGATGATATAGTTCTGTTTGCCGAAAGGCATGGCTTTCTGGTTGTCGGCGGCTCCTTGGGTTACTTTTTTATTGTTTACTTTTGCCATAGCAGTTTGTTGTTATTTTACTTGGGACTGCGGAACTTTCGATATTCCCGGTAGCCTTAACAAACGGAGAAGCGAAGGTGGTTGGGCTTGTCGAAACACCGAAGTCTCAGGTTAATTATATGTGTTTAAGATAGTTCATTGTTATTATGAATATAGTTGGTCGACATCGGCGTAGAGGTATTTCCGCAGGGCGATTCTGGTGGAGAGTCCGCCAAGCAGCATGCCCAACAGGAGAATGCCAACAAAGCTGCCGAGGATGGTCGTATAGTCTTGTACCAATGTCAATTCGGGCAGGCGTTCGTTGAGGCCGTAAAGCATCAAGGCCAGGAAGATGTCGGCCAGCAAAGCCCCAAAGAAGCCCTGCATGGTACCGCTCCTGACGAAAGGACGACGGATGTAGGCAGGGGTGGCTCCCACCAACTGCATACTGCGCACAAGGAAACGCTTGGAATAAATGGAGAGTCGTATTGTGTTGCGTATCAGCGTTATGGCAATGATAAGCAGCACAAGGCTGGTTACCATCAAGGCAAAGCCGATGCGGTTGACATTCTTATCGATGGCATTAACGAGCGACTTCTGGTAGTAGATTTCTTTGATGGCGGTGTTATTGCGCAGATGGGCTTGGATGGCGGCAATGCTGTCGTTGTTGGCGTAGTCCGCGTTGAAGCGCACATCGATGGAAGGCAGCAGCGGATTCTCCTCGTTACCCAGCCATTGCATGAAGTCCTCACCGAGGTCTTCGCTCAGGCGGCGTATGGCATCCTCCTTGGTGATGTATTCCGTCGACTTCACGGCAGGCATGGCATTAAGTTCCTGTTGCAGCTGCAAGATTTTGGTTTCCTTCACATTGCTGTTCATCACCACCTCAAAGCCGATGTTCTCTTTAAGATGTTTGGAGAGTTTCTGCGCATGCATCATAAGCAGGGCGAACACGCCTAATAAGAAGAGCACCAATGAGATACTCATCATCGACATGAGATAGGACCCTGCCATGCGGCGTTTGCTTGAACTCTTCTCCGACATTTTTTCTTTTGAAACGGCAAAGATAAGGAATTATTTGAAACCCTTATTTTATTCTTTCGAAATAGCGCTGTGCAGGCATCGTCCGCCCAGAGTGTGGCTTGCCTTTTAATATTAGAAACTGTGTTCGTAGCCCATGCGCAACACAAAATTCAGTTCTGTGTAGTCCATTCGCACTTTGTTGTCGAAAACCGCACCAAAGGAGCTGAGCAGTCCGATGCGAAGATGGTCATAGCGGTTGATTTCAAAGCGGGTGCCCAATTCGAGGTTGAGGCCTAATATGCCCAGTTCGTCCCTTTCGGGCATGTTGCCGAAGCCTTTCCCAAGATAAGGCCCGGCGGCAAGATAGAACCAGTTGTAGTCGTACTCCATACGGACAGGAATACGCAGGTAGTGGCCTCTGAAAATGACGGATGAGGGTGTGCCTGAGAAGGCGCCGCCTGAATAGCCCGTCTTCATGTGGCGCATCTGATAATCGAGGCCGACGAGCAGCGACCAGCTGTCGGACATGGGGAGTTTGAAATCGGCACCGATGGCTCCCATCCAGTAATCGGTGCGGGCTGCCGAAATGCGTTGCGGGAAACCGCCCCAACCACCGCCCAAGTGGGTGATGATGGCGTCTGATTGTCTGCCATACTGGGCGGCGGCCAGCAGCGGCATGAATGCCGCCAAACTGATGATGATTATTGCTTTTTTCATTGTATTAATTGAGTTAGGTTATTGACTAGTTGATTTGTTTGGGGGTTAGTTTGGGGCGGGAGCTGCCCGCCCCAAACTGACGAGATTCATTTGTGCAATTGGAGACTTTCTTTCAAAAGCACTTCATTTGATTTAATAGTTCCTTTATACAATTTGAAACCATCAATTGATTTAGGAAGTTCAATAGTATGCCTAAACTTCTTGTCATACACTCTCTGAAGTGATTGATAATTGTCGGGCAACTTGAATAGATAGTCTCCTCCAACATACCAAAAGCCTATGAGATTGTACCAATGAACCACTTTGGAACGAGGCGGCAAAAACACCAAGTTCTTCCTGTAACGCTCCAACATCATTATGGAATCAAATGGAATTGAAAAATCATTCTTGTCCTTGTGATTCTCATAATATCGAACCGACTCTGGCGAAAAATCGTTTTCTTCCCAAGAATAGCAATCTGAATACGTATTATTGTTCACAACGATGCCATATCTAATGTTAGCCAAAAACCGATAAACATTTATAATCCACTCCGTTTCTATTCGATGATTCTCATTCATCACATTAAAGTTTGATCGTATTTGAACAGTAAACTCTTGTCCCTTATTCCTTCCTTTCGAAGCAATCGCCAATTCATAAAGATTAGGCGGATTCTTCAGATATGAATAAATTCCAACCATGGGCA
>JBGYWU010000208.1:0-16416 GCA_041842265.1 Candidatus Limimorpha sp.
AAAACCATAGCCAATGCCCTGCTCAGGGAGCTCGAACGCAAAATGGATGAAGAGCGGAAAAAACAATACGGGCAAGCGTTTTTGCTTTACAAGCGTGCCGTAAATCAGCAAAAAGACGGCAAGGAGAAAACCTGCAGCCTGTGTAATGGGTTGGGGTGTTTTTTTGTCCAAACAATACGATTCAACAATTGACCATGTCGAATTATCATTTCAACCATTCAACAACCGACAAAAAATCCTTATCTTTGCGCCAAATTTAGAAAGACTATGTTTGAAGGTTTAAGCGAAAAACTGGAACGCTCGTTTAAAGTCCTTAGGGGACAGGCATTTATCACGGAAGTCAACATTGCCGATACTATGAAGGAGATACGTCGCGCCCTACTGGACGCCGACGTCAGCTATAAGATCGCGAAGGATGTTACCAACAACATTAAGGAGAAAGCCCTTGGCCAACAGATTCTCACTTCGGTCAAACCGGGCGAGATGATGGTCAAAATCGTGCACGACGAATTGGCCGACTTGATGGGCGGCGATGCCGTGGACATCAACCTTAAGGGGCAGCCGAGCATTATCCTCATCGCAGGCATGCAAGGCTCCGGCAAGACCACTTTTTCAGCCAAGTTGGCTTCCCATCTGAAGCGCAAGCGCAGCAAGCAAGTGCTGCTGGTGGCCGGCGACGTGTACCGTCCCGCAGCAATAGAACAACTTAAGGTGTTGGGGCAACAGGTTGAGGTTGAAGTGTATAGCGAAGACGGCAACAAAAATCCAGTGCAGATTGCACAGAACGCCATCAACCATGCCAAGAGCCAAGGCAAGAACGTGGTCATCATCGATACCGCCGGTCGTTTGGCCGTCGATGAGGAGATGATGAATGAGATTGCCAACATCAAGGAAACGGTGCATCCGCATGAGACCTTGTTTGTGGTCGATTCCATGACAGGCCAGGACGCCGTGAACACGGCCAAGTCATTCAATGACCGCCTCGATTTCGACGGCGTGGTGCTGACCAAACTCGACGGCGACACCCGTGGCGGTGCGGCCCTCACCATACGTTCTGTGGTGGAGAAACCCATCAAGTTCGTCGGCATAGGCGAAAAGATGGACGCCTTGGATGTGTTCCACCCCAAGCGCATGGCAGACCGTATCCTTGGCATGGGCGACATCGTCTCCCTCGTGGAACGCGCCCAAGAGCAGTTCGATGAGGAAGAAGCCCGCAAGTTGCAGAAAAAACTCGCCAAGAACGAGTTCAACTACAACGACTTCCTGAAACAAATCCAACAAATCAAGAAGATGGGCAATTTGAAAGACCTCGCGGGAATGATTCCCGGTTTCGACAAAGCCATGAAAGGCGAGGAGATTGAGGACGACGCCTTCAAGGGCATCGAGGCCATCATCTACTCCATGACCCCAGCCGAACGCGAGAATCCCAAGTTGCTCAACGGGTCACGCCGCAAACGCATCGCCGACGGCAGCGGCACCAGCATCGTGGAGGTGAACCGTTTAGTGAAACAGTTTGAGGAGACCTCAAAAATGATGCGCATGATGACCACCGGGGGAGGGAAAAAGCTGCTGAGGATGGCAAATCAAATGAGAAAATGAGAAAACAAGAAACAATAGCACTATGGTTGACAAAGTCATTGACGGCAAAGCCGTATCAGAACAGATAAAGAAAGAAATTTCAGCCGAGGTCGCAGGGATGATCGACAAGGGATTGCCCGCACCGCATCTCGCCGCTGTCATCGCTGGCGACGATGGCGCAAGCAAGACCTATGTGGCCTCTAAAGAAAAAGCCTGCCTCTCGGTGGGCATGACCTCGTCAGTTTACCGTCTGCCCGAGAGAACCACCGAAAAAGAAATGCTCGACTTGGTTGAATTCCTCAACAAGGACCCCGAAATTGACGGCTACATCATCCAACTGCCCTTGCCGAAGCATATCGATGAAAGCAAGATGATAAACGCAATTGACCCTAAGAAAGACGTGGACGGTTTCACCAGTGTCAGCGCCGGTCGCTTGCAATTGGGTTTGCCTTGTTTCGTTCCCGCCACGCCGAATGGCATCATGGAACTCATCAAACGCTCCGGTATCGAGACCATTGGCAAGAACGTGGTCGTTTTGGGCCGCTCCAACATCGTGGGTACGCCTATGGCCATCCTGATGTCACGCAAAGGGATCGACGCCACTGTTACTTTGTGCCACAGCCGAACACAAAACCTGCCTGAAATCTGCCGTCGGGCCGACATTCTGGTTGCCGCCATCGGCAAGCAGGGCTTCGTAACCGCCGACATGGTGAAACCTGGTGCTGTGGTCATTGACGTGGGCATTCACCGTATAGAAGACCCAAGCAGCCCGAAAGGTTACAAAATCATGGGCGACGTCAATTATGAGGAAGTCTATGAAGTGGCCTCCAAAATAACACCCGTGCCGGGCGGTGTCGGTCCCATGACCATCGTCTCGCTGCTTCAAAACACGCTAAGGGCGGCCAATGGTGGGGTGTATGCGAAATAAATAATTATTGTTTTCATGTTTTTGTTTTATGGGATCGGGACTGCCGGAATCGACAGTCTCGATTATTTTAGGCCTCAGTTTCGTTATTTTTAATAATTTTGCGACTCATGAACCATGGGTTGACAAGAAAAAGAAAAGTCCTAGTATCTCTTGCATTAATACAATGAAACACCTGACAATCACATTATTATTAATAATTTCCGTGACTAATGCCGCATATGCCCAGCACCCCAAAAAGGCGGTGAAGGCCTACGAGGCGGCCGAAGCGGCCTTCCTAAAACGCGACTACATAAAAGCACACCAACACGTCCTAAAGGCGGTGATGGAAGACCCCGAATATGCAGAGGCTTGGCTTTTGGATGCTGAAATAGGAATAGAAACCCACGATGATGACCTTGCCATGCTGGGTTACGAAAAGGCTTTGGCCACCGACTCGATGATGTTTCCATCTGCGGCCATCACTTTGGCGCGGATATACGACCGAAAAGGCTCATACAAGCGCGAAATCGCCTTGCTGCGATGGTACCAATCCAAGCAATTCGGCCAGGAAGCCAACGATGCCACTGTGGCGGATTTGCTCGAAAAGGCCGCTTTTCGCGACTTCGCCCTTTCCCATCCCGTTGCCTATACGCCAGTAAGTTTAGGCACTGAGGTCAACACAAGCGACGACGAATATGTCAACATGCTCTCTTTCGACGGGACACAACTACTGTTCACACGCAAAACGCCAATCGGAAACGGTTACTATCAGGAACAGCTATTCATTTCTTTTTCCAACGACAGCCAATGGACAGTGCCTCAGTTGCTTGCCTTTGAAGATTTCCCTCAAGATGTCGACCCGGGTGCTGCATTCATCTCAGCAGACGGCAAGAAACTCTATCTCACGGGCTGCGGATGGAAACGTGACAGCAGCTGTGACTTGTATATGGCCGAATGGGACGATGGACACTGGTCAACACCCCAACCCATTCGGGGAAGCATCAATACCAATAGCTGGGAGTCGCAGCCTTGCGTGAGCAGTGACGGCAAAGAACTCTATTTCGTTTCGCGCCGCACGGGCAATGCTGACATCTATTGCGCCAAGCGAAATCCGGACGGCAGTTGGAACGAGCCGCAGAATGTGGGCTCACCTATTAATTCAAAGGGCACCGAGATGGCTCCCTTCCTTCATCCTGACGGACGAACACTGTATTTCTCGTCAGACACGCATATTGGCATGGGCGGTTTCGACCTGTTCATGAGTCGCAGAGGAGATGACGGGCATTGGCAAACTCCCGTAAACTTGGGCTTCCCCATCAATACCGACGGCGATGAGATCAATTTTTTTGTGGCCGCCGACGGCAAAACGGCCTTCCTCTCTTCTGTTCGGGACGGAGGACTAGGCGGCTATGACATCTACACTTTTGAACTCCCAGAGGAAATCCGATCCGACTCGGCCAATTACCTTTCAAAGGTCGATGTGGTGGACTTGATGCCAGGCGATGCCGTGGTGTTGCAGAACATCCAGTTTGAGTTTAACAGCTCCGCTTTGACAGCTGATTCAGAGTCGGGCATTGGTATGCTGACGGTTTTTCTGCGACGCAATCCCGAATTGAAGATTGAGTTGGCGGGGCATACCGATGATGTCGGCAGTGCAAGCTACAACCAGAAGTTGTCGGCAGACCGCGCCGAGGTTGTCCGTAAAGCCTTGATCGCCAATGGGATTGACGAGTACCGATTAACCGCAAAAGGCTATGGCGCCGCCCGACCTGTTGCGCCCAACGACACCGAAGAAAACCGCGCCTTGAACCGAAGAACAGAAATGATAATAATTAATTAAAAATGAAAAGATTAATACCAATTTTGGCCATGAGTTTAGCCGTCTTGATGTCGGCCTGTACGGAACCTTCCGAACAGCTCAAAGAAATCAAGTTTTCCATTTTGGGAGACAGTTATTCTGTTTTTGAGGGCTATGTTTACCCTGAAACCAATGATGTTTGGCCTTATGACTCCATCGGGGTGACAAGCGCGGAACAGATGTGGTGGTTCAAAGTGGCGAATGAGAAGGGGTGGGTCATGGAGCGAAACAATTCGTTTTCCGGTTCACTGGTATGCAATTACAGTGGCTTCAACTCAGGTTTGTATTATGCCCCCAACTCTTTCCTTCGCCGCCTGGATGGTTTGGGCTGCCCGGATGTGATTTTTATTTTCGGCGGTGTCAACGACATGTGGAACGGCGCACCTTTAGGCGACTATGTGTATTCCGATTGGACCGAAGAGCAGCTTTGCGCCATCCGCCCGGCCCTGGCCTGTCTTTTTGACGGCTTGAAGCGTTTGTATCCCAAAGCGAAGTTGTATTTTATGACCGATATAGATTTCTGTCCTGGTGGCATAGACGATCAACGGCGGCTTGAATACATTGAGTTGGTTCATCGTATCGCCAACCATTTTCATGTGGATTGTATAGATTTGTATGATATCCAGAAAACACGGTGGCATCCGAATGTCCAGGGACAAGAAAATATCGCCAACCAAATGATAGAACGGCTGTTGGCTGATTTCAATGTTTAAAGCGGTATCGCACTGTCAGCTCGTCGTCCGATGGGGTTGGCACATCCCAATACGGTTTTTCGGCGGTTGCGTTTGTCGAAATGCCGTTGTCGTCAAAGTTTTCCTCATCGTCTTCGTCTTCTTCCCAATGGTACGTTTCTTTCTGTGGCCCCTCCTTCCTCAGGAAAATGGCCAGCGTCACCCCGACAATGGCGCCGCTGAGATGGCCTTCCCATGAGATGTTTTGCGGAATGGCCAGTGCGGGGATCATGCCCCAAATGAAACTTCCGTAGAGAAACACCATGATCAGTGAAATGACGATAAGCCTGCGGTTGCCCCGAATAAAACCACTCGCGATGAGGAAGAGGTTGAGTCCGTAAACAAGCGCACTGGCCCCGATGTGTGTCGATTCGGGATGGCCAATGCACCAAGTGATCAAGCCGCTGGCCAGATAGGTGATGAGCAAAACGCGGTTAGCGAGGGTGGGATAGCAATAATACAAGGCTATGCCCAAAACGAGAATAGGGATGGAATTGGAGAGAAGATGTTCCCAACTGTCATGTAAGAAGGGCAAGGCAATAATACCGATAAGACCGTGAGCAGTATGCGGGGCGACACCATAGCGACTGAGATCCATGCTTAACGACATCTCAATAATTTTCACAACCCACATCATTACCACGATAAGCAATGGCACAATGAGGCTACCCAACAACTTTCGTCTTTCCTCTTTATTATCCATGTTATTGAGGCTCTTCAAGAATCATTCCGCAGGCAAAGGTCGGAAATTTTGGCAGAATAGACATGTGAAAACAGGTATTTTGGTTCATTTTTCCAAGCATGCGATGCGACAACTTTATTTTATATTTTTGCGGCATGAAAAACAAAGGTTTTATCGTTCATCTTGCCGGTGTAATTGCCATGATTTTCTGGGGCATGTCGTTTGTGTGGTCAACACAAGTTTACAAAAGCCTCAACCCCACAGCCACCATCTTTCTTCGCCTCGTAGTGGCAACGGTATTTTTCACCGCCACTCTTTCCCTGTTCCGTTTGAACGACAAAATCAATAAGAAACATATAAAACTCTTTGCCTTGGCCGCCATGTTTGAACCATTCCTCTATTTCATTTTCGAGGGCTACGGGCTGAAGCACACTTCCCCCATCATCGGATCCGGCATTGTGGCCATGATACCTCTGGTCACTCCCATAGCCGCCCGAGTTTTCTTGAAGGAAAGGCTTACCGCGATGAACATCGTAGGCTTGGTTGTTTCCTTCTTCGGTGTGATTGTCATGCTGCTGGATAGGAATCTTGAGCTCACGGCATCGCCCAAAGGCATCATCTTCCTCAGTGGCTGCGTGTTTGTTGCAGTAGGCTATTCCATAGCCCTGATACGCCTGACCAGACTTTATAAGCCAATGACAATCACATGGATGCAGAACATAATTGGATTGCTTTATTTCATTCCCATGCTGTTCATCATGGAACGGTTCGAGCCTTCAAATTTCTCCAATTTCGGCGAATATATCGTTCCCTTGCTGTGCCTTGGAGTGTTTTGCAGTGCGACGGCATACTCCTTATGGGCCTTCTCCTATAGCAAACTCGGTGCCTCGAAAGCAAACGTGTACACTAATCTTATTCCTGTCTTTACGGCCATATTCAGTTATTTCATCATTCATGAAAGCCTGACTTTCAACAAAGTAATTGGAATTGTTTTGGTCGTCATCGGATTGGTCTTCTCCCAACTAAAAGCCCCCTCCAAGGCAGCATTCCACCTGAACAAGATCGCAACCGAACACCACACAACGAACCATGATTACCAGCAAAACCAACCCTAAGATAAAAAACCTCGTCAAGCTGCAAAAGGCCGCCGAACGCCGCGAGCAGAACCGCATTCTCATCGAAGGACGGCGTGAGATTGAGCGTGCACAAGCCTGCGGGTTCGAAATTGAGCAGTTGTATGTGTGCGAGCCACTGCTTGGCGAGCCACTGTCCCTCAAGGCCGGGTCCATAGAGACCGTTACTGAAGAGGTGTTCGACAAGATTGCCTACCGTGAGGGCAGCGACGGACTATTGGCTGTGGCCATTCCGAAATACAAGACATTGAGCGAGTTGAAGCCCCAAAAAGACACTTTGATTATCGTATTGGAGACCGTGGAGAAGCCAGGCAACCTCGGCGCCGTAATGCGCACCGCCGACGCTGCCGGGGTTGACGCCGTCATCGTGGCCGACCCCGCCACCGACCTTTTCAACCCGAATGTCATCCGCGCCAGCATCGGCTGCATTTTCAGCGTACCCGTCTATGCCTGCACCACCGAAGAATGCATCAATTGGTTGAAAGAAAATGGGATAAAAATCTTCTGCACCTACCTCAACGCCTCCATCAACTACCTTGATGCGGACTTCCGCAATGCCTCCGCCCTTGTGATGGGTACTGAGGCGACGGGCATTTCCAGAGCATGGGTTGAGGCCGCCGACCAAAACATCATCATCCCCATGAGAGGCATCGCCGATTCGCTCAACGTGTCAGTAACCACAGCCATAGTAACCTTCGAGGCTGTTCGCCAAAGAAGTAAATCATGAAAAAAGACTACCTGCTGCTGCATCTTTCCGTGTTCATCGCAGGATTCACAGGTGTTTTGGGCAAACTCATCACCTTGGATTCGGCTATTTTGGTATGGTGGCGCATGGCAGCGGCGGCCTTAATCATGTTCATATACTTACGGTTTTTTGAAACGCACGGCCGAGCGATACAACGGTACAAATTCAGGAATATCCTACAAATGGGCGGCGTGGGCTTGCTGCTCTGCCTGCATTGGGTTTTCTTTTACGCCAGCATCAAGGCATCCAATGTCTCCATTGGAGTGGTATGCTTCTCGTTGGTGGGTTTCTTTACTGCCCTGTTTGAGCCCATCATCAACAAGCATAAATTTTCGGCACGCGAATTCCTTTTCAGCCTGATCACCATTCTTGGCATCTACCTCATTTTCCACTTCGATTCACGATACCGACTCGGTATCGTTTTGGGGGTGATTTCATCTGCCGTATATGCTTTGTTTGCCATCTTCAACCAACGTGTGGGCAAGCACTACGAAGCCCAAAACATGTTGCTTTGGGAGATGGTCGGCGGACTCATCGGCCTGACCTTGCTTCTACCTTATTATTACAGCCTCATTCCGGTCGCTCGGCTTTATCCCGTCGGGATGGATTATCCCTATCTTGCCTTCATGGTCGTGGTATGCACCATTGGGCTCTGCCTACTGCAAATCATCGTGTTGCAGAAAATTCCTGCATTCACTGTCAACCTGACCTACAACCTCGAGCCCGTATACAGCATCCTCATTTCTATGCTCATCTTCCAGGAATACAAGGAACTGAACTTCTCGTTTTTGTTGGGAATCGCGCTAATTATGCTTTCAGTGTTGCTGCAAACATGGGATGAAATCAGAAGAAGGAAAAAAACCTCCCCAGTCTTACGATGAAGAATCCGATTCTCCTATCATCTGTTTGGCTTTCATCTGTTGCAATCCCTGCTCCGCTCTGGCAATTGGCGGCAACGGTGCGTTGGCTGTTGCACCAAAGTGTGTTGTGTCAGGAAAGGAAACGACTCTCGGGGTTTTGCATCAGCGCAATTTATTGCGCTGATAATGAGGTGTTACAGCCGTCACAAAAAAGACCAGAGAGATCAACACCATCACATCGGCTACAAGATAGGCCATAGAGAAGGAAAAAAGCTCAGAGAGCATACCGCCCGAGAAGATGCCAATGCCAAGACCCAAGTCCCAAGTGGTGAGATAGGTGGAAGTGGCCGTGCCGCGTTGGGCGTTGGTTCCCAAATTGACGAACAAGGCATTGAAAGCGGGGAAAGCGGCGCCGAACCCCAATCCGCAGCACAAAGCTATGGTCAAGAAAGCAGCAGCTGCATATCCGCCGCCCAACTTGTTGAAATGATGGCACATGCCCAATCCGAACATCGCCACCACGACAATTGCCAGCCCGAGGGTGATGGTTCGTGTCACCTTGCCACGGTCAACCATCTTGCCTGCAAACATACGCGAAGCAATCAGGCCGACGGCATATACAGTGAAGAACAACCCGCTGCTAATGGAAAGGTTCATTTCATTGGCATAGAAGGCGATATAGTTCGAAATCTGTCCGTATGCGAAGGCCAGCAAGGTAAGTGATACACCGGCCATCAACCCTTTTATTAAGACGAAACGATCCAAAGAAATTGGAGGGCGTTTGACAGGAGGGCGCACCGTGGTCTGGATGCGCGACGCGAACAATGCTGCCAACAGGCTGCAGACCATGCAACCCAAGAAAATCGCGTTGAAACTGAAATGCTCATAAACAAACAAACCCGTCATGGGACCAACCGCCATAGCAATGTTATTGGCCACACCGAAATAGCCGATACCCTCTCCCCTATGCTCTGAAGGCACCACGTCAATGACTAAGGTGTTGCCTCCCACCGAAGAGAGGCCGAAAGCCAAGCCATGAACAATGCGCACAACTATCAAAAGGGTGATGGTAGCAGCAAAGAGATAGCCTCCGAACACGGCTGTAAAAATAGACAAAGCCAACAGATACAGGGGTTTGCGCTTGAAAGTATCCATCATATAGCCCGAAAAAGGACGAACCACCAAGGTAGCCAGCGTATAGCATGAGATGACCGCACCCACCACGGAATTGCCTACTTGGAACTTCTCCTTGATAAAAAAGGGCAATACCGGCAGCAACAAATAAAAGGAAAAGAAAAACAAGAAATTAGCGGCGCAAAGGCACAGGTAGTTCTTATTGAACAGTTTTTCTTCCATGATATTGTCTCGGTGTTTCGGGATGCAAAATTATGGAAAAAAATACAGTAAAAACCACTCTATTTTTCGGAAATTTTGTCATGATTTTACGGTATTTTTTGAATATTTCGGAAATTTTGTCATTAAAAACAATAGTTTCAAACCGATTTTGACCTTGGCAAAGAAATTGACTATATGAGGTCGTCCGAGCGAAAGGACAATCAAAACGACCAAACAAACATCAAACAAAAAAATAGGAGATTACAACCATGTTAGTAAGAACAAATCAAGAATTCATGCCAACGCTGTTCAACGAGCTGATGAACTGGAACGACAACAACACCCTATCCACTCCTCGCATGAACATCATGGAGACAAAGGACAACTACAAACTTGATCTCTGCATCCCCGGTCTTGCCAAGGAAGATGTGAAACTCAGCATCGACGCGGAAGGCAACCTTGTAGTGGAGATGACAAAAGAGACCAGCAACGAATCGAATGAGAACAAGGAAGAGATGCGCTACCTGCGCCATGAGTTCTCAGTGGAGCACTTTCGCCAGACGGTAATGCTGCCCGACGACATCCACAAGGATCAAATCAGCGCAAAAGTCAGAAACGGCATCCTCAATATCGTCATCCCAAAGGTGACTATGGAAGAAAAGAAACAGGCCATCCAGACCATTGAAATCGGATAACATTTCGCCATCTCATTGAGATTGAAGCACAAACGGGACGGAACTCCGCCCCGTTTTTTTTTGTTGGCGCGAATGCGCTTCCCGACACTTCAAATTCGTACCTTTGCGGCAAATTTCAATAGCGTATGAAAAAAGCGTTACTACTCTCATTATTAAGCCTTTTTTTCTGCTTGCAAGCCTTTTCGCAAGACGGGAAACCTTTTGTCACCCTCGACAACCTTCACCTGAACACCCGTGCCGACTTCACCCTCGACTACCATCCTAAGTACGACACGGTCGCACATAGTACTGACCACGGCTTTTCAGGTAAATACTTGGTGGTAGCCTTAGACGGCACCTTCGCCAACAAGTTCTCTTATCATCTTCGCCAACGCATCAACGCTCCCAACATCGGTTTTGCCAACACCTTCTTCCAAGGCACCGACTGGGCCTATCTCAACTGGAACTTCACTGATAATTTCTTTCTTTCAGCCGGAAAACAGGTTGTCGCCATCGGCGGATGGGAATACGACTCCAACCCCATCGACATCTATTACGGCACGGAGTTTTGGAATACCGTTTGTTGCTACGAAATGGGCGCTTCACTTAATTTCAGGGACAACTCGGGCAAGAACCACATACTTGTACAAGTGAGCAACTCACCTTTCATCAACCATGCCATGCAAGGCATCTATGCTTACAACCTCATGTGGTACGGCAACTTTGGTGTTTTCAAAACCGCCTATTCTGCCAACATGATTGAATACCAACCGGGCAAGTTCATCAACTACATTGCTTTGGGCAACAAATTGATGTTCAACGGCGTGGAGATGTACCTCGACGTCATCAATCGCGCATCCTTTGAGCAGGAACAATTTTTCGGCCAGGACATCACCGCCATCTATGGCATAGGCATTGACATTGGGAAGAAGTGGATTGTATTCGCCAAGGCGGGCTTCGACTTCAACAAGGCCCAACTGCCCAACACAGAAGCCTTCGACCAATATGTCATTCCCGGCAAGAAGGTGGACTTCGAGAGCCTCGGCTTTGAGTACTATCCCTTGGGAGACCGGAATATCCGCCTGCACTTGTGTGGCTCACGCACAAGCGTGGACGGTGTCAGGAAGTTCCAAGCCAACCTCGGCCTTACCTGGAAAATCAACCTGCTCAACCTCAAAAAATAATACCCGATGGCCAAGACCAAATACAACACAGAGAAAAAAAGCACCCTGTCATACCATCAAGTGGCAGAGAAATTCTTCAAGAAGTTTGAGCGCAACAATCCTCTGAAATTCACCACCAAGCGAAGTGTTGAAGCGACCGTTTTCTTGCTCATGTTCTTCGCCTTCTTTGGGATGTTGTCCTACAAGATGAGTTTGCCCAAGATGCTGAACACTTTCATGCAAACGGCCTACCACCTGCTGTTGGAAACAGTGTTCTACATCATGGCCATCTGCGTGCTGATGGGGGCCATCAGCAAGCTGCTCACCGAGTTCGGCGTGGTACGTTTGTTGGAAAACCTGCTCCGACCTCTGATGAAGCCGCTCTACAACCTGCCCGGCGTGGCTGCATTGGGCGCCATCATGACCTTCCTAAGCGACAACCCCGCCATCATCACCATGGCACACGACAAAAACTTCAACCGCTATTTCAAGAAATACCAACTTGTCTCTCTCACCAACTTCGGCACTGCATTCGGAATGGGACTTGTAGTAGTTGCGTTCATGACGGGTTTGGGGTTCGGCAAGGGTGCCTTGATTGGCCTGGCCGGTGCGGTTGTCGGCAGTGTTGTATCGACGCGACTTATGCAGCGATCCACACTGAAAGCCTATCCCGAGTTAATCTCTCCCGTTGACGAAGAGTTTGGCGGTGACGAGCAGAGAATTACCTTTAAAAGCGAAGGCGGCGTATTCTTGCGTTTCCTCAACTCCTTGTTGGACGGCGGAAAAGATGGTGTCAGCATTGGCTTAGCCATCATACCAGGCGTGCTTTGCATTTCCACCATCGTGATGATGCTCACTTTCGGAGCTTCGGGCGAAAACGGCGAGTATCTCGGCGTAGCATACGAAGGCGTGCCTATCATCAGCTGGGCGGCCAACAAGGTCAACTTCATCTTTGATTGGCTCTTCGGTTTCAAGTCCGGGGCCCTCATCTCCTTCCCCATGACCGCCCTTGGTGCCGTAGGCGCAGCCCTCGGCCTGGTACCGCGCTTCATCACGGAAGGCATCATTGACAATAACGCCATCGCCGTATTCACCGCTATCGGCATGTGCTGGAGCGGTTTCCTCAGCACGCATGCCGCCATGCTCGACAGTCTCGGCTACCGCAAGCTCATCGGCAAAGCCATTGGAGCCCACACCATCGGCGGACTTGCCGCCGGCATCTCTGCCCATTGGCTGTATGTGCTGCTGGCATGGATAGCCTAATTGCCGCATACCGTTACAAAAATATGCAAAAAAGCGGCTGCTTTTACGCAAGCCGCTTTTCGCATTCAAACAAAATCAATTACCAAAAATTATCCTTTACCTCCCATGCTATAGGTGAGGTTGAAGCGAAGTGTGTTCTCCAAGGGGTTGCTGCCTGCCACTGTATTGATGGGAATCAGGTACGATACATCAAGACCAAACACATTGTATTTCAAAGCTGCGCCCAAAGTGGCGTACTTACGATTGCCTTTCAGTGCGGTCTCATTGAAATAACCCGCACGCACGGCAAATGTGTTGTTGTACCAATATTCAATACCGCCACCTATGTTAATTTCACAGATTTCCTCATAGAACTTGCCGATGTGTACCAACTCGCGGTTAGAGGCATTATAGGCATAACCCGGCGCATCATAGAAGGATTGAATCATACCTTGTACGACAGACACGTCATTGTCCATTCCATGCAGAATTTGATATGTTCCGTCATCGTTAATCAATGGATTGCCGTTATCGTCTCGCGCAATGATGGGAGGCGTAGGCACCATCAGTTTGGTGAGATCCAAGCAGAAAGCCAGACTGTTGTATTCATCGAGTTCGAGCATCAGGCCAGTGCCCAAACGCAGTGTGGTCGGAATGAAGTCACGCTGGTTATTAGAAGCGTTGTAGGTAATCTTACTACCAATATTGGTGATGGAGGCGCCCCACGCAAAGTCGGCATCCATGCTGCTGAACCACTCGACAGGGCGTTTGTAATACACGGCAACATCAGCGGCCACCGAAACACCTGGGCGAGAATAATCTGATTGGTTTTGAATCAAATTGGAATAGATGAAACGACCTGAAATTGCACCTGACAAATAATCGCCAAGCATACGTGAATAGGTACCGTCAACAGCCCATTCATTAGGGCTAAAATCTCCCAATGACTTGTTGTATTGGTCCCTGAATTCAATCGTTCCAGGACTAAAATACCGCAATGTACCTGCCACGGCAGAACGGTCATTAATCTTATAAGCCAAAGCCAAATATGCCAGCCCCATGTCCGAAACAAGATTGCGCAACCAGGGGCTATAACCCAAACCACCCACAAACTTATCCTCAAGATAGACGTATTTGGCGGGGTTATAATGCATGGAATAGACATCAGCAGAAGTGGCCACACCGCAATCACCCAATCCTCCTCCTCTTGAATCAGGGTTGATGGAGACAAAAGGAACACCTGTGGTAATCACATTCGGATGGTAAGTCTGTCCATAAGACGTCGCGGCAGTCAGAAAAAGCGCTGCGATTAGAAGTTTCTTCACTTTCATTTTCAGTTTTATTTTAGAAATTGTAGAAATAACGGTTATTCAATTGGCATATTGTATTGACATAAAAAATATTTTGTTTCAACGTTGGATGATCATGCGTTGGCTGACGGTGCGGAAAAATCCTTTGTCGTCTGTCAGCGTAAGACGGTAAAGATAAATGCCAGAACGCAAAGGGCTTCCCGAATAGCCGCAGCCATCCCACAAGATAGGCTCAATGGCACCATCGGCGGCATACACCTTCTTGTTTAGGTGCTGTACGGGCCTGCCCATGATATCGAAAATTTCAATGTCTACATCAAAATCACCTTCATCACCGATATGGCTCAAAGTGATTCTGGTCTCTTCACTGAATGGATTGGGATAGTTGCGCACCTGAGAGAGGAAGAGGTTATCATCCACCACAAACCAAAGGCTGGCTTCGGAAGAGTTGTCTTGCGTGTCCCATACCTTTAGGACAAACTCGTAACTGCCCGGTTCAAGACCGCTGACTGGAATGACCAAGCGGCCACGTCTGTAGTCGTTCAGTGCCGGTTCGTATCTATCGTTCAGAACAAGGCTGTTGTAGCCGGAGAGATTGCTGTTCAATACAATATCGCGGCCAAGGCTGTAATCGTAGTGATAAATTCCTTGTGCATCATAGAGGTCGGCGCACAGCACACCCTGGCGTTCCACCGACTGCCCATTCTCAAAGGCAGGGGTATTCCAATAGAAATTGATTTTCGGACCTTCGTCGTCAGCCACAACAGCGGGGTCGGTGCCGCCCAAAATCAGGTCATCGAACTTTCCCATAGCATCAATACAACGCAATGAGTCGTAGGCATATAAGCTAAAACGCGGGGTACCAGTCCCTGTCTTGATGTCTTTCGGCACTTGGAAAGAAACACTGAACTTGCCTGCCGTAACACTCACCTGCCCCCGAAAGAGTACATCCTTATGATAATACACATTCCTTGGGTCGTCGCCTTCAAACATCACCTGAACCTTCGACTTCTGGTCGTAGAACCTTACCCACAAAGTGCCGTTGAATCCGGAATCAAGATGCCCGTTGTGATTTTGGATTTCGCCTTCAAGAGTCACCATGCTCATGGCATGAAGCTCAATGTTGTCGGAATGGTCTACCGCAGAGCCATTGCATTTCGTCACGACGATGTTCTTCTGAGGCAAGGGGAAACGCAGCACGGGGTCGCCCAAAAACAGGAATCGTATGTTCAGGTTGGTGGTGGGGCTGGATTGGCTTTGATAATTAAGCAGGTCGCTCTTCGCCAACCTGACGATGTCGCCGTAGCGCAAAGACATTCCTTCTTCGTCGCGTTGAAAAAGTGTAGCCAAAAGCGCTCGCGTGAGAAGGTTATTTATGTTTCCGTATGTGGGACGGCATGTCGTGAAAAGGGCTACGCATCCGCCCTTGGGATTCAATACAAGTTGTTCGCCAGCAGAAACCAACAAAGGATTGTCGTATTTTGTGAACTCACAAGTGGCGGTATAGACAAATGGCATTTTGTCGAAATTGTGAAGCGCATTAATGTCAGCAATCGAGAAAACACCCTCACTTGTCAGTCCCTTTACTCCTCCGTGACCATTGTATATTAGCGCCAGCATGCCTCGGTCGAAAGCATGCGACAAATCCGCGTTGGCACCCGGATTCATGACTCCGCTCGAAGTGTTCTGAAGAGGGTAGGCTCCACAATACAACTTTTTATTTGTAAGGGCAGGGCATTGGCTTTCAGCAATGGCGGTGTGTCCTTCGCTGTAGTTCACATAAGTAAACTTCTCGTCATCGGCCATGAACAGCAGGTCGGTTTTCCAATCGCCGTGCGAAGCGGACAAATCGCCATACTGAATGATTTTTTTCAACATGGTTTCCGCCTCATTCACCGTCGAGACAGAGATGCGTCCGACACCGATGTCTACACGGCCGCTACTGTTCAACCCTTCGTCGCTGTCCATCAGGGCAAAGAAATCGTCCGTACAGAAACTCAATTCATGATGCGGGTCTGCCATAGTTTCGTATGTAGGCACAAAATTCTGTCCATAGCCGTGGATATTCCGAAAGTCGAACGAGGCCCTGCCGAACAAAGTCAAATACTTCAACTGACCAGAACTGCGAAGATACACCATTCTGACGAAGTCGCGTATGCCTGAGGGGTCGGGCGTACCCGTCGAAAACTCGTTGTAAA
>JBGYWU010000209.1:0-2630 GCA_041842265.1 Candidatus Limimorpha sp.
AATTTCTTTTGATTATGTGAATGTTATTCATCTTTTGTATTTCCCCAATTGGGATTTTGTGTAATATTTCCGCCAGAAGTACTGATTTCGTACGTAGGTATCGGATAAAGATAATCTCTTGCAGGGTCGAAACTGCGCGAGGAATGCTCTTCAATCACGAAGATGTTGCCTTCGTCATATATTTTTTCACCTTTATACTTCCCTTCGGCATCGGTGAGGCGTCCTCCCAGCTCTTTCTCCTTGACGGGGGTTTCTTCGGCATTGTAGAGCAAACCCAGAATGGCTTTAGGTAAAACCTTTTCCGCAGTCTTCCATCGGATGATGTCGTTGTAATGTAACCCTTCGTCTATGAACTCTACCATTCGTTCACGACGGATTTCATCAAGCATATTCAGTCCGTTGGCTTGTACAAAAGCATTGGTCAATGCCACATTGAATCCGACACGGTATCGCAGTGCGTTGACGGTCTCGTCTAGCTTCTCATCGCTGATTTCCCCATTGTATTCATAGAGTGCTTCTGCATAGGAAATTAAGATCTCGGCATAGCGGATGATCATCTTGTCTAGTACTTCTCTGCCGTTGGTAGACCACTCGCTCATGATGAAGCCTTTTTTGATGGGATAACCGTAGCCATGTGCTTGGTCATCGGTCTTGAAAGGTGTATATACACCTTTGTATGCGCCGGGTTCGCCTGCGCTATACACGGTCAGGGCCAGGCGTGGGTCGCGATTGTCGATGATATCGCTATATTTCACTTCCGGACGTACGGTCAGAGGAGATTTCTCGCGAGGCAGTCCGTCTATATAGAGGAAGTTGTCTACCATGTTGCGGGTTACGGCAGCTGTGTTCTCTAGTCCGCGGGAATTGTTGTGTACAATGATGCCGGCATCATTTGGACCGTAAATCTTGACAAATACACTTTCTTTATTACCTTCTCCTTCACCGGCAAAAAGGAAGAGATTAGTGAAATCGGCGTATAGCGAATGCTTTTTCTCTTTATAAATCATGGTTTCGGCAGCATCAATAGCCTTCTTCAGGTGGAACTTGTAGTCTCCTCCGGGCGTTTGATGATATTTCTTGTGCGTGCCTTCATACAATCCGATACGCACCATCATGCCGAGTGCGGCAGATTGGGAAATGCGCCCCCAGTCGATACCGATCAGCTTGTCTATTTTAGGCAGATGTTCTATTGCAAAGGTCAGGTCTTCGTAACATTGTCTGATGACATCCTCACGAGGATCGCGCGCACGTTTTATATCAGGATCACTGGTGGTATCGAATACTTTGGTTATCAAAGGAATATCGCCATATTTTTGTACCAGGTCGAAGTAGTGGTAGGCACGGAAGAAACGAGCCTCGGCTATCCAGCGATCTTTGGCTTCTTGAGCAATGGGAGCTGCCTCTCCTTTGATAATGATGTTGTTGCATACGCCGATGCGGTTGTAAGGGTATGTCCAATCGTTGGATGTGCCTGGTACGTTACGATTACTGCTGGACACGCCGTCTTGATTAGGTCCCACTAACTCGTCCGAGCGTTTGTCGTGTGAAAAACCCGGCAAGTCAATATATAGTCTGTTGCAGGCACCGCGAAGGTCTGTTTCCGATTTCCAGAAGTTGGTGTCCGCTAATTTTGTTTCAGGCTCTACGTCCAGCGAGCAGCCGGTAAAAAGTAGGGCAATAGCGAATAGGGTATATAGTTTTTTCATGATGATTGTGAGAGTTTAAAATGTTACGTTTAAACCGACTGTCCATGTGCGGAAGAACGGGTAAATATTCCTATCGGATTGGTTGCCTATTTCAGGGTCGAATACGGAAAGCATTTTGCTGTGCTCCCATATGTCTTCTCCGGTGACATAGATTCTCATGCGTTCCACATATTTCTTGAGAACCGGAAGCGTATAACCCATAGTTATGTTCTTCAGACGGATATAAGCACCGTTTTGCATCCATCTGTCCGAAGTCTTGAAGTTGAAGTCGTTGCCTTTGTATTGATAGAGACGCGGCCAGAAAGTTTGTTGGTTCTCTTCTGTCCAGTAATCGCGGTGGATGGTCCATGGCATCATGTAGTCTTGATAGAGAGGTGCAACAGCCGAAGGGTCAAGGATGACTTTGCGTTGTCCCACACCTTGGAACATGACGGAGATGTCGAAACCTTTCCATTGTGCTGCAAGATTGATTCCATACAGATAACGAGGGTTGGAATTACCAAGATATATCAAGTCGCCTGGATTTTCGGGTGTGGCATTACCTACTCCTATTTCATGGTCGGGAGTCCCTTGCGCTACATATTTCACGTCACCGCCTGCTACTTTTCCATCATTGAACGATTTGTAGCCTGGATGCTCTTCCTTATATTTCAAGTATTCTTCTCTCCAATTGCCTCATCAGATAGGTATCAATGTACCCAAAATGAATATTGGGAAATTGAAAACTTGGGGATGGGACTTCAACATCGGTTGGAAAGATAAAATCAAAGAGGTCAGCTATCAAATCAATCTTAATATTTCTGACAGCAACAATAGGCTTGTAGAGTATGACGGTGCCAGCAATCTCTATGCCGGTTCAGTGCCTTTACTGCAAGGCTATGAGCTCAACACTATTTGGGGTTACAAGACCGACGGTTTCTGGAA
>JBGYWU010000210.1:0-10452 GCA_041842265.1 Candidatus Limimorpha sp.
CCCGCCGCGACGATGATACTGCGGGAGACCGTGGGAAAGTAGTTCGCCGCCCACCCACAACGCGACCCCCGGCAGCGCACATGCTGACGGGGGTCGACGGTTTTAGGGACGGTTGTTCAGAGGCTGGAATGATGCGCGAAAAATTCTTCCTTGAAATTTACAAAATATATGCGCCTCTGCGCTCGTGTCAATGCAGTGTATATCCACCGCATATCTTCCGCCTCGAGTGTTTCTTTTTGATTGAATGATGAATCGATGAATACATTTTCCCATTGCCCACCTTGGGTTTTGTGGCAGGTGAGGGCATAGGCAAATTTCACTTGTAAGGCGTTGAACCATGGATTTTTCTTCATCTCCTTATATCGTTGCCTGCGATTGGGAATGTCCATGTAATCTCCTTCTATGGCCATGAACAGGCGTTTGTTTTCCTCTTCACTCAAAGAAGGGCTGTTGCTGTTTAGAGTGTCTAGAAGAATTTTGGCCTCGAGGACAGGTATGTTTTGGTAATCGGTAAAACCGAGTTCTACATCGGCAAAATGAAAACCGTACATCTCCTCAAAATGATTGATTTTTCTAATTTCGGCCATGTCGCCGTTGGCAATGAACCCCATCGTTTCGTTGTCTCCCGCCCAATAATAGTTGTTTTTTGTGACCATCAGCTTGTCGCCGGTGGCTATCTCGCCTTCCATGTTGAGGATTCGGCCTCTGATGGCTTGATTGAACATGTTGGCGCGTTTGTTTGATTTGCACACGATGACGGCTTCGTTTTCGGAAGTGTTGGCAAAAGCCCTATATAACATCTCCTCAAAGGTCTCTGGATCAATCTTTTGAATATCATTGAAACCATTCAGATGGAAAATAGGCAACTCGTAATTGTAACGGTTTTGCTTAAGTAATTGCCTGATTTCCGTTGCATTGTACAGTATGCCCGACTCTAATGCCTGGCGTTTCACTTCGGTGAGTTCATAGGTTGCGGCTGTGATGGGGAATTCCGATTTTAGATACTCGCAGTCCAACGCAGGGCTACCTTGGCTTTCCACAGGCGGCAATTGTGCTGTATCGCCAATCAGCAACAGACGACAATTTTCTCCTCCAAAGACATAGCCCACCAGGTCGTCAAGTAGACTGTTGCCACCCAATTCCTTTTGCTCCCCAATCATAGAGGCCTCATCGACGATAAATAATGTGTTTTTTGATTTGTTTTCAGCCCTCGTCTTCCTGAAGCTGCCATCAGGCAGCGATATAGTTTGGTAGATGCGACGGTGTATGGTGGAGGCGTTTTGTGCCGTATAGTTGACAAGCACTTTAGCAGCTCTTCCTGTTGGTGCCATCAATACGAATTGCAAGCCGATACTGGGCAAAGTCCTAATTAAGGTTTTGACCAGTGAGGTCTTGCCTGTTCCGGCATATCCTCGAAGGACATAGGTGGGATTCTCTTTTTGCGAGAGCAGAAATGCGGCAATATGATTCAATACTGTGTCTTGGCCTTCTGTGGGCTCAAACCCAAAGGATTGTACAAGTTTTTCATATAACTCGCTCCGGCACAACATGGCTCAAAACGGGTAGCCTATTCCCGCTTGGAATCGAATGTTGCTCAGGTTTCTGTTGCCGAAACGCCAATATCGTCCCGTCTCTATGTCGGGATAGGGATTGCGCATGGCGTAAGCAATGTCGAGCCGAAGCAGGAGGAAGGAAACATCCAATCTGATGCCAAAGCCGGTGTCAATGGCCATTTGTTTGTAAAATGTGTCGAACTTAAACTCGCTATTGGGCATGGATTCGTTGGGATGGTAGGTCCATACGTTGCCTGCATCGATGAAAACTGCGCCTTTGAAAATGTCGTGTATGGGAAAGCGGTATTCGGCATTAAGTTCCAACTGCATATCTCCAGTCTTTTCGAAGTCTCCTGATACAGGCACATAACCTCCAGGACCCACGGTGCGGTAAAGCCAGCCTCGCAATCCATTGGCGCCACCTCCGTAGAAACTGCGTTCGAAAGGCAAATCATCGGAGTTGCCGTAAGGCAGGCCGATACCTACAAATTGGCGCATGACGAACCATGTCTCTTCGCCAATCTTGAGGTGCTGTCTGATATCGAAACTGCCTCTGATGTATTGCGCATAGGGCACACCGAACAACTCATAATGCCCCTGTCCATCCTCGGTGATAAGTTTGGTTTTGTTGAATAGTGAAATCAAGTTGCCGCTTGATTCAAAATCCGCCCTGATATAAAAGAAACTGTTCTCTTTGCTGATGCTTTGGGTGTTGTAAATGAGCGAATAACGTGTCCCAAACAAAAGATGGCTTGTGTATTGTGCCTTTTTTCTTTGGCTGGTCTCTCCGTCAAGGTATGCCTGAAAATCCGTTCGTATGTTGGCGATTTTCACACTGTTGAGATAGAAAGGTGAAAAGGCTTGAGCCAAACGGTAGTTGGTCTTCCAATCATAACTATAGGAAGACGTGGAAATGTAACGGGAATAGTAGTATCGCGTTTGTGAGTTGAAGCCTAAAGAGAGAGTTGTACTGGGCTGATGGTCTCTGGCCAAGGTGATAGAAGGAAAAGGGCCAAGGAATTTTGGGAAAATGAGGCTGGCCGTAACACCAAGTTCCCATGTGTTGAAGATGCTTTTCCCGTTTTCTGCAACTTCGTTTCCTATCAGTTTCTGCGCTTCAAATCCCCCTTTTAGGCCGAGTCGGAAGGTTTCAGCACCATGGAAAATATTCTTGTTGGTGTAGGCCAAACTGCCTTTGATGCCTAAGTCGCCGTCGGAGTTGGTGCCTTCACCTTGTAGAGCGTAGGAATGCACATTACTCTGTTGCATGGTGATACGGCAATCGAGACGGTTGAGCGTGTCGCCTTCAAGGTTCACCGTATCAAATTCAATATTCACATTGTTGAGCAAACGGAAATTGCCCAACGCCCTGTATGTGCCTGTAACGCTCCTTTGGTTGTATGGCATGTTCTCTATGATCTGGACTGAACGTGAGAAGGCTTGGGGTTTCACTTGCGGCGTGTTGAAATAATAGAAATGCAGGTGGTTGATACGTTTTCTTGCCCCCACTTCTTGAATGAGCATGGCTGAGTCAACAGGTCGGTCGTTTGTTCTTAATACTGAGTAGTCAGGGTAGATGCTGATTTTGTTGATATAGTATTTTTTGTATGCCAAATCGTTTTTTTTTCAGCTTCATGGTAAGGGTCAACGTATGGTTCATGAAGTTGCTGTCCACTTCATAATAGATGTTGTCGCGGCTGAAAAAGAAATATCCCGAGTTTTTCATCCTTTCAGTGATGATTTGGCGTTCCTTGTCAAGTTCGAAGACGTTGTAGTTGTCGCCGCTCCGCAACGTGAACTTGGCACTGTCGCGCATCATGTAGCTTTTGACGAGGGAGTCTTCGATGATGCGGTTGATTTGGCTGACTTTGTAGGGTTGGCCTGGACTGACGTGGTAGTAAACACGCGCTTTCTTGCCTCGTTTTTTTACGGTATGGGTGACTTTGGAGTGGAAATAGCCCACTTTGTCAAGGTAACGTTCCATCTGATTTGCGGAATGTTCGGCTTCAGATGTGTTGTAATAGGCAGGCTCTTTTCCAAAGGTCTTGTTTGTCCATTTCCAAATCCGGCTGTTGGGTCGCTGCTGAGATTTGTAATACACCCATGTCGGCCAATTGGTCTCAAAGGTGCTTTTGTATGGTTTGGGTGTGATGTACGATGACAAGGCAGACTTGCCGATATTGTTTTTTCCCCCCTCAATTTCTACATGGTTACTTTTTACCAAATACTCCCCTTCAGGGACAAAACGCGTGACGTTGCACGAGGACAATACCAAAACCACGAGCAGCTCCAAAATGATATTTACCTTCTTGCACAACATGCAACTCATATTTGCTGCAAAAGTATAAAAAAACCTTTATACTACTTCGGCCACGGTGAAATTGCTGCCACCAATGAAAACCAGATCGCCGAAATGTGCATTGTTGACGGCCGAACGATAGGCATCACTGACGGATTCATACACTTGTCCGCGCAAGCCCATGTCAAATGCTTTTTGTGCTAATGCAAGGGCATCTAAGCCTCTGGGTATGTCTGCCTTGCAGAAATAGTACTCGCAGTTGTGTGGGAGGAGTTGCAAAACGCTGTCGATGTCTTTGTCGTTGACCATGCCGAGGACAAAATGGAGCTTCTCGTAGCTCATTTCTGCCAGTTGGCGCACCACCTCGGTGATTCCGGCCACGTTGTGGCCCGTGTCAGCGATGGTCAGCGGGTCTTTGTTGAGGATCTGCCAGCGACCCATAAGATGGGTGTTGCGTATCACTCTGCCTATGCCGTCACGGATGTCATCTTCAGAGAGGTCGAACTTGCCGCGCAGCAAATCGAGGGCGCACATCACGGTGGTGAGGTTCTTCTGCTGGTAGTTGCCCATCAGCGGAAGCTTGAGAGCCTCCATGTACAGCTCGCTGTTTTTCCACACATCGAACATTTGCTCAAAGTCGGATTCGATATGGATCTTGTCGCAATCGAAAACCTGGTCGGCAAAGTAGATAGTACTGTTGCTATGCTTGGCCTTTTCGATGAAGACTTGCTCGGTTTCGTGATGGGTTTCGCCGATGACCACGGGAATGTTGGGTTTGATGATGCCCGCTTTTTCGTAAGCGATTTTGGCTCTCGTGTCGCCCAAAAATTTCATATGGTCGAAGTCGATGTTGGTGATGACACCGAGCTCGGGTATGATGAGGTTGGTGGAGTCCAACCGGCCACCCATGCCCACCTCAACGATGGCGATGTCAATCTTTTCCTTCGAGAAATAGTCGAATGCCATACCCACCGTCATCTCAAAGAAAGAAAGCTCCATATCCTCGAACTTCTCTTTGTAGGTGTAAATGAATTGCACCACGTACTCTTCGGGAATCATCTCTCCATTGATGCGGATGCGTTCGCGGAAGTCGCGGAGGTGGGGAGAGGTGTAAAGTCCTGTTTTATAGCCCGCTTCCTGGAATACGGAGGCAATCATGTGCGAGACAGATCCTTTGCCGTTGGTGCCAGCTACGTGAACCGACTTGAAACTGTGCTGCGGATTGTCTAGAATTTGCAGAAGATGTATGGTGTTGTCGAGGTTGGCCTTGTAGGCTGCTGCGCCGATGCGTTGGTACATTGGCAACTTGTTGAACATCCATTCGAGAGTGTCAGAATAATTCATAGGCAAGTGTATTAGACAAGGAGTATTTGACTCCAACCTGAATCGTCATTGCTGATATTCTTTTTCCGTGTCGGAAAGGTGGGAAGAGTATTGGACTCTGGTCTTCGCTCATGTGGATTCAATGGTTAAAGACAAAACTGTAGGTAATTGTACCGTGTTGTTCTTCGGGCGCATTTGGGTCGGAGGCAAAAGTTGAACGTTTGGCGGCTTGTATGGCCTTTTGCCGCATCGAATTGTTAATGATGGTGGAGCCTTTTGTGGCAACCTCGGCACGAACGACTTGTCCAGCGCGGTTGACCCAAATGTCGACCACGATACTACCTTCTTCGTTAAAATCGTCGTCAGGACGGTGCAGGCTTTTGGCTCCACGGCCGCCGAGGTCGTAACCGGTTCCGTTGCCTTTCCCGTCATTGCCTTCGTATTTCTTGATTCCGGCCAATCCGTTGGGATTCCCTTGGTCGCCGGGTTGCCCGGTAATGCCTTCCGAACCGCCAGCCTGAGGGTTGTTGTTGCCTTTGTACATGGCGCGATTATCTATTTTGGGCTGGGGCTGTTCAGCGGGTTTTTCCTGTTTTGGCTTGGTAACTTTGGGCTTTTCGATAGCCGGGGCTTCCTCATCGTTTTGGGTAACGATATCTTCCTCGTTCTTGCTTCGTTCTTGCTGTGGTTTGGCGGCCATAGGGATGGCCGGTTTCTCGGGTTGGATGTTGCCCGTGCCTTGGTTCATCATGCCCAAGTCAACTTCAACGCCTTCCTCTCCAGGAGGTGGAAATGGGGCTTTTAATCCCATAAGAAACAAAACAAGCAAGGCCAAGGCGTGAACGGCAAGCGTTCCCGCTATGGCAAAGCCTCTGTCTTTCTTTTCTTTATTTTCCATGCTTCTGCTGTTTTGGCGATGTGGCCAAAATTACCTTGTGGTTGTTGCCCGTGTCATTGTTGATTTCATTGACCGCATCGATTACATTCACAATGAATTGTACGGGTACGCTTTTGTCTGAACGCAACACCACTGTGGCTTTGTTGTCGTTGCCAATTTGGGTGTTAATTAGGTCGGTAAGTTGGGTTGCTTCAGCCGGTTTGTCATCAACGAAATACTGGAATTGGTCATTAATGTAAACGGTAACAGTTTGTTTTGCCATGGTCTTGCTGCTGCTTGAAGGAAGCAAAAGTTTGATGGCGTTTGGGGCAACCAAGGTGGAGGTGAGCATGAAAAATATCAAAAGCAAAAACACCAAGTCAGACATGGACGAGGAGTTGAACGTAGGTTCCACCTTATTTCTTGATTTGATGGCCATAGTGCGTTGGTAGTTAGGCGGGTTCGTTCAACACGTCCATGAATTCTGTTGCTTTGCCTTCAAGCAGGTTGACAACTTTCTGGATTTTAGTTGAGATTATGGCATGGAAGAAATAGGCTACGATGCCCACAATCAGGCCGCCGACGGTTGTTACCATGGCTTCGTAAATACCAGAGGAAAGCAGCTCAATGTCAATGTTATTGCCTGCTTTCGACATGTTGTAAAAGGCCCGTATCATGCCTGTTACCGTGCCTAAGAAACCAATCATAGGAGCGGCACTGGCAATCATGGCGAGAATATTGACACCGCGTTCCAGTTTTGCGACCTCCAAATTGCCCACGTTTTCAATGGCGGAGTTGATGTCGTTCAATGGCCTGCCAATGCGCGAAAGGCCTTTCTCAATCATTCTGGAGATGGGAGTGGAATTGCCACGGCACAAGGCTTTGGCGGAGTCCAACTTACCGTCTTTCATGTATTCACGAATCCGCTCCATGAAACCCTTGTCGTGTTTCGAGGCGCGCGAAATCGCGATAAACCTTTCAATAAAGATGTAAACTGCGATGAGCGATAACAAGGCCAGTACAATCATAATCCAACCACCTTCGGAGGCGAGTTCGAGGATGGAAAGCCTGGATTCCGTAACTATGGCTGCTGCATCATTGGTTGTTGCTGTGCCCAAATCATTCACGGTCTGTTGAATTTGAAGAAGATTCATATTGCTGTTGAATTGTTGATTCGTTGAATTGATTGCTGTAGGGATGTGCTGTGGCAAGTTTCCGCAGGGTTAATAACCGAAAAGGGTCTGTTTTATTGCGTCATCGCATGTCAATCACATCCACATTGGGGTGTTTATTAGTATCGAAGAAAAAGAAAGTGTCGTCCAAATGCTGGTCGTATTTCATCTCGTCAACCGTAACCATGACCTTGCTGCCGTCTTCCAAATAGAAGTCGGCGCTCTTCAGCTCAGTTTTTTTGTTCGTGTTGAGTTTTAAGGTCACGCGTTTGTATTGTCCTTTGGGATTGGCCAGTTCGATGGTTGCGTTGCCTTTGGCGTCAATGCTTACAAGAGTGGCAGCATAATTATCATCCAGCGAGGCGATGAGCTTCGTAGGGGTGTTTTCGGCTCCTTCGTCGGCATTGCTCACTATGACTTCCTCATCGTCAATTAGATACGACCAGATGGTCTTGCCGTCGGAGACGGTTTGTCGCTCAGCCATTTCGATTCTGTAGGCTTCGCCTTGCAACCAGGCATGGCCTTTATTGCTGTCGCCAATTTTTTTTCCATCGGGACTGATTTGATAGCTGAAAACCAGCTCCACATTATTGTGGTCTTTAATCTGGTCGACAATGTTGCTGACCAGTGCATTGGCGTTATTTTGCGCTGTAATGGCCTGCGTTGCAATCAATAGGATGAGGCAGGCGATGATGTTTTTCGTTTTCATTTTCAAATGCCGTTGTCTTTGTTGTAGATGTCCCGCAAAATCTGTTCCAAAGCAAATTCGTCTTTTACTTTCACTTCGCGCGATTTGCTGCCCGAGAAGGGGCCAACAATGCCGGCGGCCTCCAATTGGTCGATAATGCGCCCTGCGCGGTTGTAGCCGAGTTTCAGTTTGCGCTGTATCATGGAAGTGGAGCCTTGTTGGGTTTGCACCACTATGCGGGCGGCGTCTTCAAAGAGGCTGTCACGCTCTCCTTCTTCTTCAATGTCTATGCCTTCGCCTTCTTCGTCAGGCACCTCGGGCAGCAGGAAAGGCTCGGCATAACCGCGTTGGTTTCCGATGAACTCTGTGACAACCTCCACTTCGGGTGTGTCAATAAAGGCACATTGCAGGCGTACCAGATCGTTGCCCGTGGAGAGCAGCATGTCGCCGCGGCCGATGAGCTGGTTGGCGCCACTTTGGTCGAGGATGGTCTTGGAGTCGACAGCCGAGATGACACGGAAAGCGATACGGGCGGGGAAGTTGGCTTTGATGGAACCCGTGATGATGTTGACCGAAGGCCGTTGTGTGGCAATGATCAGATGGATACCGATGGCGCGCGCCAACTGCGCCAGACGGGCAATGGGAGATTCCACTTCGCGGCCGGCGGTCATAATGAGGTCGGCAAACTCATCGACGATGAGTACGATATAGGGCAGGAATCGATGACCTTCGGTGGGCAGCAGCCTGCGCGATTTGAACTTCTCATTGTATTCGATGATGTTGCGACACTCGGCCTGTTTTAGGAGGTCGTAGCGTTGGTCCATTTCAATACATAAGGAGTTGAGTGTGCGAACCACTTTCTTTACGTCGGTGATGATGGCGTCTTCCGAATCGGGGAGTTTTGCCAAATAATGGCGCTCAATGCGGTTGTAGAGTGTGAGCTCCACCTTCTTCGGGTCGACCATGACAAACTTCAGTTCTGAGGGGTGCTTGCAGTAGAGCAATGAGGCTATTATTGCGTTCAGTCCCACCGACTTGCCTTGTCCTGTGGCTCCTGCCATCAGGATATGGGGCATCTTGGCAAGGTCGAAAACATAAGTTTCGTTGGAAATGGTCTTCCCGATGGCGCAGGGCAGGGCAAATTTCGAGTTTTGGAACCTCTCAGAGCTCAACACGCTGCGCATTGCCACGGTTTCGGGCTTGCTGTTCGGAACTTCAATGCCAATGGTGCCTTTGCCAGGGATGGGGGCGATGATACGGATGCCCAAAGCGGCAAGGCTCAGAGCGATGTCGTCTTCCAGATTTTTGATTTTCGAGATACGGACACCTGCCGCTGGGACAATTTCATACAAAGTGACTGTAGGGCCGATGGTGGCTTTGATCTTGTCGATGGCTATGCCGTAGTTGCCCAAGGTCTCAACAATTTTGTTCTTGTTGACTTCCAACTCCTCGTTGTCGATTTCGGCTTTCTTGCCGCCGTAGTCGTTGAGCATGTCGAGGGTAGGGAATTGATAATCACGGAGTTCGTAGCGCGGGTCGAAAGGCATGTCAATGGTGTGACGCTCAATCTCGTCAACGGTTTCTTCTTCTTGTGTCTTCTCAATAACCAAGTCAATGCCGTTTTGTGATGGGCTGTATAATCCTTGCAGAACATCATCTTCTTCTTGATTTTCAATTGAATGGAAGGGAATGCTCTCTTTGTCTTCCTCCTCATTGGTGATTTCTAGCGGCAAATCGATGGTTTTGGCGGAAACCGGGGGGAAGTCTGTTATCTTTTCTTCTTCATCTTTGACAATGAAATCGGGGTCGAAGCTCTCTGCTTCAGCTTTGTAGTTCCTGTATTCCGTTTCTTTTTCAATTTGGTCCTTGATTTGTCGCTCTGCGATGAGTGCGGCTTGATGACGGCGTTCTTCTTCGCGTTTTTCCCGTCTCTGTTTGAAATAGTTGAGCGTGAAATTGAATTGGTAGACGATGAAGACCAAAAACAGGAATGCTGTAATGATGATGACCCCGGCGTTGCCGACATAGTTGGTCAGTACATTGTTGAACCACAGTCCGACGGCACCGCCAAATATAGCGCATTTGGGAGCGGCAGTCGCGATGAAAGCGAAGAACAGGGGCAGCCATGCCAAGCAAAAGAGCACCCATTTCCAGAGGATCCACATCTTGATTTTTATGGCTTCGGTAAGACGTAATCCAATGACAATCGATAGATAAACAAAGAAGAATGATCCGATTCCGAATGACTCTTTGATAAGCGTTTGCGCGAAGAATACGCCTAATCTGCCCGTTCGGTTCTCGATTTCGATTTTCTTACTGAAGATTTGGTATCCGTATTCCTGATGGTGGCCACTGAAGAAGCTCACCAGATAGGAAATCAAAGCGATGACCAAAAACAAGGCAAAGCTAATGAACAGAATGCCTATGATTCTCTTAAGGCGGCCGTCACTTTCCTGTTTTCCTTTGGTATTCTGTGGTTTAGAGTCTTTCCCCTTGGATTTTTTCTCGTTCGTTTTCGAGTTTTCTTTCTTGTTCTTTCC
>JBGYWU010000211.1:0-11726 GCA_041842265.1 Candidatus Limimorpha sp.
AATCCAATATGTCACAGACTTTTAGAAGAATGTCGGTTGCAATCCATTGACACTCGAAAAGATGATAAATATTCTGACGCGAGCAGCATAACTTGCAGGCCAACCAAGTCACAGTACGCTCCTGCCGTGCGAGTTCTTCTTTAATTAGGTGTCCGATATGTGGTGCTTCCTGGGTGACCATGTCTTTGAGATTTAGATATAAAAAAGCGTGGAATTGTTTCTTGCTTGAAACTCAGGGTTTCCACGCCCTACGAACCTTACAAGTATTCCACGCCGTACGAATACGGCATTTACTAACTTATCCTTGGTTCGTTTGTCCTCATAGAGAGGCGCCTGTGGAAATTTGAGTTTCAAGGACAGCAATAAACGCTATCTTTTTGTTATGTCAAATGTTTGGCACTAGTTTTCTTGCTTCTATTTAGGCTTTATTGGATTAATATATTCAAAAAATCAGAATACTTCAATATGGGGATACCTGCATGTTCTCCAAGGTCAGTAAGGTCTTTGTCGCCACTCACAATATAATCAACGGGCACACTCTCAGCCATCGACAAGAGATACAAACCCTTAATGTCGCGGATAGACGACTCGGATTGGACTGTGATGTCTGTAAAATGGCAAACATCATAGACCATTTCGAAGAAATAAAAACGCGTTTCCTCGGAAATGAGATTATTGAACTTCGGACGAGCAATGACAGCTCGAATCTCTTCCAGCAACTGCTCGCTGACATAGACCTCAACATCTTGGCGATTCAACACCTCCGACAAGGACGAAAGTTGCTTGCCAATCATGAACGAAATCCAAAGGTTGGTATCGAACAAGACTTTCATTCTCCGTACCGTACTGCGTTAACTTCTGCTGCAATCTCCTCATCCGTCATCACGGGAGTTTGCGGGCATGACTTGATGAATTTCTCTATCGATGCACGACGTGGACGCACTTTCCAGCCCATTCGAGCAAACAATTCCTCCATCAAACTGAAATCGCCCAACGGAATTGACACTACATAATCTTCCATATCTCAATATTCTTATTGGTTTATGCTGCAAAGTTACAACTTTTTCTCAAAAGAAGGAAATTTCAGAAGAAATCCCTACCTTTGCCTATCCTAAGACTCGGATCTGCGAGACAACAAAATGTCCCGTGTCTCACATCTCGAAGTCTCGCGTCAAACAACAATACAAATAAACAACCAAAATTAAACGCATACAATCATGCAAACCACAAAGAATTACATTGAAGCCAACAAAGACCGTTTCCTTGAGGAACTCTTTGGCTTAATCAGAATCCCTTCCATCAGCTCCGAAGCCGCGCACAAACCCGACATGATACGCTGCGCCGAATGCTGGCGCGACCACATCCTGAAAGCAGGTGCCGACAAAGCCGAAGTGATGCCTACCGAAGGCAACCCCATCGTTTACGGTGAAAAAATCATCAACCCCAAACTGCCCACCGTACTAGTTTATGGCCACTATGACGTGATGCCCGTCGACCCCATCGACCTGTGGCACACCGACCCGTTTGAGCCTGTCATCAAGGACGGCAAGATTTGGGCCCGCGGCGCCGATGACGACAAAGGCCAGTCATTCATGCACGCCAAAGCCTTCGAGACAATGGTGAAGACCAACACCCTCCCCTGCAACGTGAAGTTTATGCTCGAAGGCGAAGAGGAAATCGGCTCGGGCAGCCTCTCGAAGTGGGTCGTGGACTACAAAGACCTCGTCAAGGCCGACGTCATCCTCGTCTCCGACACCTCAATGATTGCCTCCGATGTGCCGAGCATCACCACGGGCTTACGCGGTTTGTCCTACTGGGAGATTGAAGTCACCGGCCCCAACGCCGACCTGCACTCAGGCCTCTTCGGTGGCAGCGTGGCCAACCCGCTCAACACCTTGTGCGAGATGATTGCCAAGTGCATGGACAAGGACAACCATATCACCATTCCCCATTTCTATGACGACGTGGTGGAAAGCACGGCACGCGAGCGCGAATTGCTCAATATGGCACCCTACAGCGAGGAAGACTACAAAAAGAGCCTCGGTGTCAATGCGTTGCGTGGCGAAAATGGTTATACCAAAATTGAAAGAGTGGGCATCCGTCCGACATTCGACCTCTGCGGCATGTGGGGTGGCTACACAGGCGAAGGTTCAAAGACCGTATTACCCTCCAAGGCCTACGCCAAACTCTCCTGCCGCTTGGTTCCCAACCAAGACCACGAGAAGATTGCCGCTTTGGTGAAGGACTATCTCGAAAAGAACGCCCCCGACTATGTGACCGTCAAGGTAACGCCATTGCACGGCGGACAAGCCTACGGCTGTCCCATCGACTTGCCTGCCTACAAAGCCGCCGAAGCCGCTTACATGGACACCTACGGCAAGTTGCCCATCCCCATGCGTTCGGGAGGCTCCATCCCCATCATTTCCGCCTTTGAAAAGGTGCTCGGCATCAAGTCCATCCTCATGGGCTTCGGACTCGGCGAAGACGCCATCCACTCGCCCAACGAGAATTACCGCTTAGACCATTTCTACAAAGGAATCGAAACCATCATTGCCTTCTACCAACACTTTGCCAAAGGCGAAGAGTTAGCTTAAACATCCGGTTTTGTCGGATCAAAAAAGAGCGGCGATGCCGCTCTTTTCCGTTTATTTCGAGAACATCACCTTCTCGCTGTTGAACATTCGGGCCAAACCCCAAACCGCAATGCCTGTATATGCCGCATTGGAGACCAAGGTAATGATGACAGGTATCCATTTCATCTCACAGGCGAACACAGAGGTCATCACCTGAACAGAGTTGTAGAAAGGAATCAGGTAAACTATCAAGTTAGGACTGGCTCCCGTCTGAAACATGGGCAACAGGCCACAAAACATCACCACCACCATAAAGGGGGCAATCATTGTGCCGGCGTTCTTGACGTCCTTAGCCAGTGCGGAGAGGATGCTGACAACTGAGGACATAATGAGCACCGAGGACAAGATGATGAGCAGCAACACCGTGTAGTCGGCACCCGTGTAGTTGAGTCCTTCTTTTACGCCCGCCGTGTCGGCTTGCATCATCTTAGGTAGCGAAAGCACGATGCCGATGAAGCTCGACAGACCGCTCAGTAGTGCTATGCCGCTCAGTGACACCACCTTGCCCAGAGCCAGTTCATTCCTTCGCAGTGGGGTTACCAGCAGGGTGGCAATAGTGCCTCGTTCCTTCTCGCCAGCGATGCTGCTGGGCGCGATGGCCATCACGCCACTGAAGAGCAGCATCAGGATGAGCATTGGGATAAGTTTCGACAATATGTTGCCCAACTTTTCGACGCTACTGGCCTTGTCGAAAGTGATCTCTTCCGAGTCGGCACGGTTGATGTCGAAGCGGTTGCTCATTTGGTTTTCGTAAGCCAAGAGCGAGGCTTCGAGGGTATGGTATACACGAGACGATGCGTTGTTGGCAGAGTTGTAGTAGATTTCCACGTTGGGTGCCGCAACGCCGCTTTGCGGGTCATAGGTAGCCACCGTTTCGCCGAACGCCTCGGGAAAGCGTACCAGCACCTCGTTGAGTTCTTTGCTTTCCAGTTTGTCGATTTCCTCTTGCGTGATGGTCTGTCGCAAAGCCATCGTGGCAGGTATGCCCTCCATTATGGGAGCAATACTTTCCGGCATGTTTTCCACTCGTAGGGTTACCTGCTCATCGGCTCCTTCACTGGCCATCTTGCTCAAGCCGCTGCCCATGAGGCTGTAAATAATGTATATGAGCAGGCCGGGCATGATGAGCGTTGTGAACATCAGTTGCCGGTCGCCGAAGAATCGGGAGAACTCTTTCTTGATGATGGTTAGGGTGTTGCTTTTCATTCCTCGCTTCCTTTCCGTTCTTTGTACATTTCGAAAAAGCGGTCCTCCAACGAGATACCGTCACACACCTCATCGAGCGTACCGCAAGCCGTCAGTTGTCCGTCGATG
This sequence comes from Candidatus Limimorpha sp., assembly GCA_041842265.1. Lineage (GTDB taxonomy): Bacteria > Bacteroidota > Bacteroidia > Bacteroidales > F082 > Limimorpha. The sequence continues at coordinate 3,948 of JBGYWU010000211.1, forward strand.
ATGATGCCCACGCGGTCGCAAAGCTTCTCAACAAGGCTGAAGATATGGGTGCTGAGGATGATGGTCTTGCCCTCGGCACGCAGCTCCTGCAAATAGTCGGTAACAGTGCGGGCGGTCAGCACATCGAGGCCATTGGTGGGCTCATCAAAGATGATGATGTCGGGATTGTGCACCAGCGAAATGACCAGCGAGAGTTTCTGCTTCATGCCGGTAGAGAGGTTGGCCACCTTCACTTCGGCAAATTTGTTGATACCGAAACGCTCAAACATCCTGACCTTGCGTTCTGCAATGAGCTCTGGGGCAATTCCGTACAATTGAGAGAAAAAATCAAACAGGTAATTGGGAGTAAAGAAGTCCTCAAGTTTCAGTTCCGAGGTCAGGAAACCGATCTTGGCACGCACCTGTTCCGGCTGGCTCACGATGGAACAGCCGTCGATGAAAGCATCGCCTTTGTCGGGGACGATGAGGGTGGCGAGCATGCGCAAAGTAGTGGTTTTGCCTGCCCCATTGGGACCCAACAGTCCAAATATCTCGCCTTTGTTGGCGGTGAACGAGAGATTGTCGACCGCAACAATCTCCTTCCGATTTGTCCTTTCTATTTTCTGTTGTTTGCGGGAGAGCTGAAAGATTTTGCTGAGGCTCTCAACGCGAAGGATTTCTTCCATACAAAGTTATGTTTATGTCGATCAATTGTTCACATTTTCCCTTATCTTCCGATTCTCAGACAGCACGATGGGCAAAAAGCAGCGAAATGCTGCAATGTTCAATCTCCCAACAAAGAACGATACTCTATAACCACAAATTCATCCACCCAATCGTAATACGCTTCCATGGCTTTGGCATTCTTGGACTTACGCAGACTGGAAAGGGCCTCTTCACCTCGTCGCATCACGCTGTCCTCGATGGATAATACTTGTTGCAAGATGCCAGTTCCCTGCTTGTTCATCAATTTGGCAATATTGCCATAATACTCCGCGTTGCCACTTTTCAGCGAGAAAATCCGTTCTTTCAGCCGCAAGCCCATTTCATTCAAGCGGGAATGGCCAGTGCCGTCGTCGGTAACAAGGGAGGGCAGCTTACCGGAAGGCGTGAGCACCAAAGGCATAGCAACCGTTGTCAACGGCCAACCGATGATGGTCCAACTGACAGTATTCAGTGGCGACTCGCCGGTTGCAACACCTTGCACCATGATTGCCGAAGTGGAAGAATAGCGTGTGATATAGTCATGGAACGGGAAATAGCGCTCATCGTCTTCGGTTTCGGGCATGAAATCATTCATATCTAGTTTGGTCAGCCCGTGCTTCAGGTAACGGGAGATGTGTGTGATGAGATAATCGTGTTCAAGTAGGCCTTCCTTGGATGCCTCGGCCATAAATTCGGTGATTGCCTGATAGCGTTCCACGCCCAAGTCAAGTTTGTGGTTGCCTGTGGTGCCAAAGTTGGTTCGGACGAGATAGCCATCGGGTGCCACCTCAGGGTCGTTCACATCAAACTTCACGTAGTCATAATTGCCCGTTTCATAATAGGCACAACCTCCTTTTGCATCAAGGACGGCGAAATTGGAATTGACTTCACGTGGCTTCTTCACGGTGTCCAACAAATGTTCAAAGTCCTCCAAGGAGGCGCAGAGTTCCAGGGCTTTTCGCATTAATATGCCATCGCCGTCAGTATCTCCTCCTTCACCATTCAGGTTAAATGCAGCCGTATTGAGGATGCCGAATCCCGCCTCATTATGACCGCCCCAAACTTCCACCGGAGTGGTATCCTCGGCATTCACAAGTCCCAGATAACGATAACACTGTCCTTGAACGACAATGGTCATATTGTGCAGTTTCTCCGAGTCGCGATGCTTGAGAATCATGGGACGACCGTCTTTTGTGACACGGCCCGAAACAATGACCGAGGTACAAGCCCCCAAAGGCTGCACCTCGGTCATCATGACTGTCAATATTGCAAAAGCCAAAACCAGCTTCTTCACAGTAAGTCAGATTTAGTCAATAATATGCTTATAGGAAGTCCCCTCTCGGAAATTCTTCAAGCCTTCCTCAAGGAAACTGACGAAACCGTCTCGATCCAAATTGTAGGCCCTGGGCTTCATCAAAAGGTTGCCGTTGTGGTCCATCAGGCAGTAATACGGTTGCGCATTGGTGCCGAATTTAGAGATTTGGAAGTCGGCATTCTTGCGCCCTATGGTCTTCTTCTCTTTGCCATCGTATGCAGAAACAAACCATTCGTTTTCTGGCAGCGAAGTTTTGTCATCCACATACAACGCGCAGAGGATGAAATCGTTGCGCAACTTCTCCTTCACGCGCGGGTCGCTCCACACGTTGGCTTCCATCTCACGGCAGTTCACGCAGCCATGACCGGTGAAGTCAACGAAGATGGGCTTGTTCAAGGCTTTCGCAACGGCCAAGGCCTGGTCGTAGTCAAAATAGCCTTTCAGGTTGTGCGGAAGGTGGAAGAGGTCGGCGTATTTTGGTTTTTCGTTAAAATCACTAACGGCAATGGTTTTCGGCTGACCCTGCGGCGCGACGGCCATATTGGCGAACTTGGCGTCTACATAATCAATGACCTTATCGCTGTTCTCCTCAATGATTCTGTTAAGGTCGAAGTCAAGGGTTTGCTTGGGAGGCAGATAGCCGGAGAGGGCCTTTAAAGGAGCGCCCCACATGCCGGGAATCATATAGATGACAAAAGTAAAGTCGATGATGACGAGCACGAGGCGGAACACGCCCATTTCCTTCATTTCTTTCTCACCTTTAAAACGTAGTTTGCCGAGGAGGTAGAGGCCAAGCAAGGTGAAACAGACGATCCAAATGCCGAGATATACTTCACGGTCGAGCAGGTTCCAGTGATACGTCTGATCAGCCACGCTCAGGAACTTGAAGCCGAGTGCCACTTCGATAAAGCCCAACACGACTTTCACCGAGTTCAGCCAACCGCCGCTCTTGGGCAGACGTTGCAGCATGTGGGGGAATAGGGCAAACAAGGCAAAGGGCAGGGCAAAAGCCACCGAGAAAGCCAACATCGTAACAATGGGGGTCCAAAACTCACCCGAGGTGGATTTGATGAGCACCGTACCCACAATGGGACCTGTACAGGCAAACGACACCAGCACCAAAGTCAATGCCATGAAGAAGATGCCGCCCATGCTTTTGGTGTTCTGCTTGCTGTCGCTCTTGTTGACCATATTGTTGCCTAAGGTAATCTCGAATGCGCCAAAGAAGGAGGCGGCAAATATCATGAACACGATGAAGAAGATGGTATTCGGCAGCCAGTGCGTGGCCAACCAGTTGAAAATATCGCCCGTCACACTATCACCGCCAAACAGCCAGGTAATCAATATGATCAATCCGATGGGAACGGTGAAAAGGGCAACAATGAAAACAAAATACATGATAGCCTTGAAACGGCCTTGCGCCTTGCTTTCGCCTTCACCATGCATGAAGAAGGACACCGTCATGGGTATCATCGGGAAGACACATGGTGTGAGCAATGCGGCAAATCCCCAAAGGATGGCTTCAAGTATCATGGCCCAGATGTTGGTTTTTGAGCCCATGTTCTCTTCGGGTTCGGCAGCTTCAATCACAGATGGGTCGCCATATTGAAGGTTGATGTCCTCTGCGAGAGAAACGCATTGCCCTCCTTTGCAAGCCTGATAGGTGATTTCTCCCGTAACGGGGAAAGAACCGTCCTTCAGCTTACGGAAAGTTCGGGCAAATGAAGCCGTTCCCGCAAATTGTCTGTATTCCGTCTCAAAAATCTCGTCGTAATACATCGGCGCATCAGTGAGGTCTCTCGCCTCGCCCACCGCTTCAAAAAACTCCGAATTCTTGATGTCGATCACCGTAGGAAGCGGTGCCAAATCAGGCATCTTGGTGGAATAGATATGGTACTCAGGGTCAATCGTGGCCGTAGCGACGATGTCAAACTCTGTTTCATTGAGGTCTTCGATGGTGATAGTCCATTTGACCGGGTCGACGATCTGCGCCTGTACCTTCATCGGGGTGATGGCGGCAAAAGCCAGCAGCAAAAAAAGAAATAGTTTTTTCATAATGATAAAATTTGCTTGCAAACGATTGGGCGACAAAAATACAAAATCTATCTTTCCCAACTACAGCAAAAAACAGATTTTGTTGCAGAAGTTACCTTAAAACGGTCGTCAATTCGCTGCCCAACCAACCAAACGATGTTGCCCTCAGCAGAAACCAGCAGCAAAAGCTGCCGTTTTTGCCTATCCGAAAACTTCTGGTCAACGAAGAAATCGCTCAACAATTTTGAGCCTTTCATACCCAAGGGATGGAAACGGTCGCCATGCCGCCAATGCCGCAATGTCAATGGGAAACAGATCTTGTCGAAATCCAACTGTGCCACATCAGGCGACTTGTCGAGGACGAAATCTGCACTTTTTTCAAACCGGGAGAAACGAAGACGAATGGGTGAAACTACCGCCTCATCCCCTATCACGATTTGGACAACCTCATCTTTATCTCCACTTAGTTCAGAGACTTGCAAATCTTGTCTTCCAATCACCAACTTGTGGGTAGGAGAATAATAATGGTTGCCAACGCCCAATTCGATTGCTTCATGGATAAATTGGCATTGCTCTGCATTGAACCCAAATTGTCTAAGCCATTCAAACAGGAATTGGAAGTTGCCTACAAACCACTGTTTATCAACAATTTGAAAACACCCATCCTGTACTACAATCTGTTCAAATTTTTCATTCAACAAGTCTCTATACAGTTGATTCTCTGAGGAAAGGTGCCGCAAGGACGAAAATAAACTTTGGCGTGCTGCGGAATGGAGCTCATCGAAGATGGGTAACAGCAGGTTGCGGATTTTGTTGCGCAAAAAGACATTCTCCGCATTGGTGTGGTCTTCCCTCCAAAGGATTTGGTTTTCAATGGCATATTGATGGATTTGCTCCCGAGAAGCCCACAACAAAGGACGAATCAAAACGCCATGTTGAGGCAGCATTCCCTTCAAGCCGCGCAAGCCGGCACCTCTCAACAGATTGATGAAAAAGGTCTCTGCTTGGTCGTCAGCATGATGTGCCAAGGCGATTTTGTCATATCCCAATTGCTGTCTCAATTCCTCAAACCAAGCATAACGCAAGTCGCGAGCGGCCATTTCGATGGATATGCCGTTTTCTGCGGCATATTTCTCGGTATCAAAATGCTTTACAAAACACTGGATCCCATTTCTTTCCGCATAATCGACAACAAACCGTTCATCAGCATCGGATTCCGTGCCGCGAAGGCGAAAATTGCAGTGGGCTGCCACAAACATCACCTCCGTTTTCAGCAGCAAATCGGCCAAAACCATGGAGTCAACGCCACCGCTCAACGCCAAAACGATTCGGTCGGCTTTGCCAGCCAAGTTACTCCTATTATTAATATATGCCGTAAACTGTTCGAGCATATTTATTTCTTTTTCTTCACCGAAAAACCAAATCCCCCAATTTTCTCGCCAAGGCCGTAATACTTCCCATGAGAATAAGCCAAGGGCTTAGCATGGTTGAGTTGGAAAGCGCCCGTGCCTTTGTCGATAAGGTTTTCTTCCGCGTTGACAGCCACCACTTCGGCGATGAACATGTCGTGTGAGCCGAGTTCCTTCACTTCCACCACCTTACATTCAATGTTCAGGGGCGACTCCTGGATCAGGGGAGCCTTCACCACTTGGGCAGGCTCGGAATGAAGGTGCATTTCCTTGAACTTGTTGTATTCGCGCCCCGATCGCACCCCACACCAGTCTGTGGCATAAGCCAATTCTTCGGAAGTCAGATTTATGACAAACTCCATGTTTTTCAGTATGATGTCATACGAATGGCGTTCCTTGCGAATGGAGATGTAGCACATCGGAGGGTTGGAACAGATGGTGCCTGTCCATGCCACGGTGATGATGTTGTAGTTTTCCTCGCAGTCGCCGCAGGTCACCATCACGGCGGGCAGGGGATAAATCAATGTTCCAGGTTTGAAGGGGATTTTCATTTCGTCATGTTTTTTACAAATGTAGGGCTGTCACAATGTGGCAGCCCTACAACAAAACCAATAATGCTGATTCATTCAATCGTCCATGTGGATCCGCTGTTCAGCAGGTCGTCCATGCTCTTGATATTTGAGTTGGCCTTTTCGTTCTCAATGACTTCCATCAGACTGTCGTTGAATGTTGGGGCTTTCACGTCGCGGATGACACCAATGGCCACAGGGAAATGAGGGGGCATCATGTGAGCCAACATCATGTGGATGCCCGTGTCTTCGGTAGTCTTGTCATGAACGAGGATGTCCTTCTCAGTGATACCGTCCTGGCCTATGGTTACCACTTCAAGGCGGTTGTTGCGCAGTACAATACCCTTGTCGCGGTTCTTGCCGAAAATCAAAGGCTGGCCGTGGACACATTTCACTTGCATGTCTTCACGGACATCTTTTCCGGTGATGTTTTCGTGTACGCCATTGGAGAAAATCACGCAGTTTTGCAGGACTTCCGTCACGGCGATACCGTTGTGCTTGTACGACTCCATGAAAATCCCACTCAATTCCTTAGGATTGATGTCAATGCCACGGGCAAAGAAAGTAGCCTTGGCACCAATGGCGAGTTCACCGGGATTGAATGGATCCTCATAAGTGCCTTGCGGCGAGGTCTTGGTCTTCGTGCCACGGAAAGTGCATGGCGAGAACTGACCTTTGGTCATACCGTAGATACGGTTGTTGAACAGGATTAGGTTGATGTCGATATTACGACGGCAGGCATGGATGAAGTGGTTACCGCCGATAGCGGTGCAGTCACCGTCACCAGTAATCATCCACACGCTGAGGTTAGGGTTGGCCAACTTCACCCCGGTGGCGGCGGCAGCGGCACGACCGTGGATGCTATGGAAACCATAGGTGTTCATGTAATAAGGGAAACGCGAGGAGCAGCCGATGCCGCTGACCACGACAATATCTTCCTTCTTCTTACCCAACTTCGGAAAAATGTCTTGAACGGCCTTCAAGATGGCATGGTCACCACACCCAGGGCACCATTTCACCACCTGATCGCTTGCAAAATCTTCTTTTGTCAGTTGGACTTCCTGATTTTCGATATTCTGATTTTCCATAGTCGTACTATTTTAAAAGGTCGTTAAACTTATCCTCAAGCTCACCGATGGTAAACGGCAGGCCTTGCACCTTATTGAATTGCTCGCACTTGTACTCAGGATAGTTCATGCGCAAGTATTTGGCAAACTGGCCGCGGTTGATTTCGCAAACCACAATCTTCTTGTGGCGTTGCAGTACTTCCTCAGTATTAAGTGGCAGAGGCATGATATAGTCGAAATGAGCGTGAGCGATGCTCTTGCCTTCTTCGATGATTTTCTCGACGGCAGTACGGACAGTGCCGAAAGTGCCGCCCCAGCTGACGACGAGGAGGTCGGCGTTCTTGTCGCCGTAAATCTCTTGCAAGGGGATATCGTTGGCCACACGGTTGACCTTCTCCTCTCGGAGCTCAGTCATGATCTGGTGGTTCTCAGGATTGGTGGACAGGTTGCCCTTGCCGTTCTCCTTCTCCAGGCCACCGACACGGTGGCGCAGGCCAGGTGTTCCCGGGATGGCCCACTCACGGCGCAGCCACTTCTCGTCGCGTCGATAAGGCATATAGTTCGGGTCATCGGCCTTAGCCAAAGGCGGGGTTATGGAAGGCAGCTCTGACATCTTGGGGATGCGAAACACCTCGGAACCGTTGCCTAACGACCCGTCGCTCAGCATGATGACAGGCGTCATGTGCTCCACGGCAATACGG
>JBGYWU010000212.1:0-3792 GCA_041842265.1 Candidatus Limimorpha sp.
TACATCATCGAGATAGGGGCAATTGAACTGTATTACCACGAAGAAATCGGCGAGATAAAGGATCATGTGATGTATCACATCAACGAACGTCTGCCTAAAAACTACAAGGAAATGTTCAAGTTCAATGGTGGTTACCCGTATTTTACGATTGGCAGTTTCAATCTGCATCAATCTGGAGTTGATATTACTTTTGAAAACGAAAAACAGAAATACAAAGCATCTTTTCTTATTCGTTCATACCGAGTATTAACGACAATAGAAGACCTTGCTAAACAAGATATTAAATACGACCCATATTCAACCCACATTTACGATGATTTGTTTTATTCTGGATTCTTGTTATCCACAAATGAGAGAACAACAATCGAATGGATTGTATATGATAGAGGTGGCGAAATAGAGCAAATGCCAAGAAAGAATATTGAAGACACAAGACTTTGGCAATTTAGACGCAAAGGAATTATTGAAAAGAAATAATACTACATATGATTACCGACAACCTTACCAGCGCAGTGTATTTCTCTGACTTTCTGCCAAAGAAATGCCCAACATTGAACCAACACCTCGTTAAAGCATTAGACGAAAACTGGATTCGTTATGCCTATCTCTCGGAAACCAAGGACATTTGGTGCCGCGATTTCATGCCCATCCAGATCGCAGAAGACCGTTTTGTGTTCTGCAAATACACGCCAAACTATTTGCAGGACGCAAAATCTATCAATCTTCAAACCAATCCTGAAGATGTCCTTCAAGCCAGCCAGAACCATCTGACCCATGTACTGCAAAACGCCGTCAAAACTGACCTGGTACTGGATGGCGACAATGTCGTGAAATGCGGCAACACCATCGTGATGACCGAGAAGGTCTTTGCCGAAAACAGGGACAAATCGATTAACGAGAGGTGGATAGGATCCTGAAGGATGCTTTCCAATGCGATGTGGTGTATTTGCCTTGGGACCATAAAGAAATCTTTAGTCACAGCGACGGCATCATCCATTATGCAGGCGACGGCAAAGTCCTAATCACAAACTATGGCGACATTTCGCCTCGTTATTACAATCGTTTCCGAGTTGCATTGGAAAAACACTTTGAAGTCATTCCTTTGTATTACAAAACAAAGAAGACTCCCGCCCGCAGCTGGTCATACATCAATTTCTTGCAGGTTCCTACATCAATCCAGCTTTGTCATGACCAAACCCACAACCACCTACGCCACCTCCGTCGTTGAATCCGTCGAGGCCCTGACAATTCTCATCGAACTGTCGGGCACCGATATCACCGCCGACTATGGCGACTGGTGCAACATCGGCTTCGCCCTCGCGCACGAATTTGGTGCCGATGGTGAGCCGTTTTCTCACAGAATTTCGGCTTTTTACCCCGATTATGATCCCAAAAAAGCCTCAATTCAATATGCCGCTTGCCTCCGTCACAGGACGCCGTCCGGCAAGGCTCTCATCACCATCGCCACCCTCTTCCACATCGCTAAGTCCCACGGAATCAATCTCCCCGCGCCAAATTCCTCCCTCTTCCTTCGGAGGAGAGGGTCGGGGTGAGGAGGCGCGTGTCCGTAGTCGTGGAGTGCCTTTTCCTCACGAAAAAGCGAATGAGGAAATGAGGAATGAGGAAAACTCGCCCCAAACTTTGCCGACATTCTCCCAGAAAGTCCGCTCCAACCTGCCTTCCATCATGCAGCGTATCATAGCCGATTCAGTCTCAGATGTCGATGCCGACATCCTCGTCCTCGACTCTTTGGCAGTCTTCTCGGCCTGCATCCCGAATGTCTATGGCATGTATGACTGTCGCGAGGTCTTCGCCAATCTCTTCCTCTTCGTCACCGCCAGTGCATCGGCTGGCAAAGGACGGCTCTCGTTGTGCCGTCATCTCGCTGCGCCGTTGCACCAGGCTCTTCGTGTGAAGTACAAAAAGCAGATGAAGAAATACGAAGCCGCACAGGTGGCCTATGCCGTCAACCGCAAAAACACCCTCGATGTGCCACCCACGGAACCGCCGTTCCTCACTTTGTTCGTCCCGGCCAACAGCACCGCCACCGTGGTCTATCAAACCCTCGCCCAGAACAACGGTGTCGGCCTTCTGTTCGAGACAGAAGGCGACACCTTGGCCATCGCCTTCAACTCCGACCTGGGCAACTATTCCGACGGATTCAGGAAAGCGTTTCACCATGAAACGCTTTCCTGAATCCGTAAGAAAGACCACGAGTTTGTCGAGATAGTGAAACCCAAATTCTCAGCTGTGCTCTCCGGCACGCCGCAACAGATCTTCAATCTCATCCCGGATGCTGAAAACGGCTTGTTCAGCCGTTTCATCTTCTATGTCATGGAAACGGAATTGGTCTGGCACAACATGTTTGCCTCACACGGCAGCACCACGGCTGATGAGAAGTTCAAGGAGATAGGCCGCGACTTCTTCGCCTTCCTGAAGAAGTTCTCCAAGCGGCCTGTCCAGTTCACGCTCAGCCGTTCCCAGATGGACCAGTTCAACGCCTACTTCGAGGACACGCAGCTTCGCTACGCTCAGCTGCTTGGCGATGAAATCGTGGCCACCGTCCGCCGCCTCGGTCTCATCCTCTTTCGCTTCGCGATGATCTTGACCGTCCTTCGTCGCATCGACGATACGCCGAAGTCCGCCAAGAAAGGGGAGAAGGATTTTCGCCTGGTCTGCAACGATGCCGACTTTGCCACCGCTCTCGCGATGGTCAAAGTCTTGCTGCAGCACTCGGTAGCCGTCTTCCAGTCGCTGCCTCGCAATCCCAAGACAGCTGCCCTGAAAGGCCGCCAGCTGCTCGCCGCCAAAGCTCGCGAAAAGTTCCTGGCAGCATTGCCGGACACTTTCGACCGCCCAACCTACCTACAAACCGCCGCCTCGCTCAACATCACCGAAAAGACCGCTGAGCGTTACCTGCTCTATTTCACCAAGTCTGGCCAGTTGGCGCATCCCGCCAACGGCCAATACAAAAAAAACCCCGTAGGGGCATAACGACACTAACCAGGGGTGTCAACCCCTGGCATTCACACACCTAACCTCATATACCATGAAATCAGTAATCCTCATCGAAGCCTACACCATGCCCGCCTACCGAGCCATCCGTCCCGCCATCGTCGGTGCACAAACCGGCTACGTCGGCGTTTGTGGCCTCACATTCTCGGCCACCATCTATCAAAAAGATTATCCCTACCTCGTCGATGTCGTCAACATCGCCGCGCAGAGTGCAGGCATCCCGCGCAACGAGTACAGCATCATCGCCCTACAGAATATCGCCAAACCCGCAAAATGAATGAAGCCGTTTCCTCATTTCCTCACTCGAAATGTATTGAGGAAACCCTTATATCAGCCTTTATCTATTTGTTGATATTCTTCCGCAACGACTTGATGCAGTCTGACCACTTCCATCAGCGAAGCCTTGTATTCACTGGCATCAAGGTCATCTTCACGGCTGAGCCTATCCAAGATTTTCTGTGCTGCATCCAACTTGCTGTCAGAAAACAGCTTGTTTTCCTCTTCTTTGGTCATTTTTTCGTGGTGTTTTTGCCTCGCGCTTTTCGTCTCGCACAAATAGATAGATAGAAAGAAGGCGCAGCCTTCTCGTTCTATAGTACTAAGGCTCTGGCAAGCCCTCACAATACAGAAACAAAGGGGGCAGTCTCAAAAGGCTGCCTCTTTTTCATTCATTTATGCAGCGAAAGACTTGGAGTTAGGCAGAAAACTCTGTATTTCGCACTTTTGTGGAGTACAGATAAAGAAAGCACCCAAAACAGTCTGTCTTTCGATAAAAAA
>JBGYWU010000213.1:0-15412 GCA_041842265.1 Candidatus Limimorpha sp.
GAGGGCAGCTTATTTTTTCTGATTTTCAGCTTAGTATCAAAGGTTGTCCTTGAAATACTGCATTATCTTGGTAACCAAGTGAGCCCTGTCCTTGCCATAGACGTTGTGGTCGTGTCCGGGATAGACGAAATAATCCAATTGCTTGCTGTTGTGGATACAGCTCTCGATGAAGACGAGGCTATGCTGCCACAATACGACAGGGTCGGTAGTGCAGTGGATCAACAGGAGCTTTCCCTCAAGTTTGCCGGTCTTGTTCTCTAAGCTGGTCAACCCGTAGCCTTCGGGGTTCTCTTCGGGCGTGTCCATGTAACGCTCTCCGTACATGATTTCGTAGTACTTCCAGTCCAACACGGGTCCGCCGGCCACACTAACCTTGAACACTTCCGGATGGTTGATCTTGAGCGAAGTTGACATGAATCCGCCATAGCTCCATCCATCGGATCCTATTCTGTCGGCATCCACGTAAGGAAGGGTTTTCAGCCACTCGACACCCACCATCTGGTCGCGCATCTCGAGTTGCCCGCATTGGCGGTGGATGCACTGCTCGAAGGCTTCGCCGCGGTTGGCGGAGCCTCGGTTGTCAAGGGTGAAGACGAGGAAGCCTTCTTGGGCGAGGTAGTTAAGGTAAATTCCTGCGCCCGCGGTCCAATCGTCGGTGACAAGCTGGGCGTGTGGACCGCCATACACATAGACGATGACGGGATATTTCTTCGAAGGGTCGAAGTTGTAAGGCTTGATGAGGCGGGTATAAAGTGTCTGTCCGTCTTCGGCTTTCAGGGTGCCGAGTTCGGTGCTTCCGATGTTGTAGTCATTCAGCGGGTTCTCGGCCTCGTGAAGACGGCTTACCAACTTGCCTTTGGCATCCATGACATCCACATTATAAGGCACATCAGTGCTGGTGTAGAGGTCCAAGAAATACTTTCCGTTGCCAGAGGGAACAATGTCGTGGGTGCCGTGTTCCTTTGTGAGCTTTGTTACCTTACCGCTCTTGATGTCCATCATGTAGCAGTGTCTTTCAAGCGGACTGACCTCAGTGGAGCGGTAGTAGATTTTGTCGCCGTCCTCCGAGAAGCCGTTGAAGTCGGTGATGACAAAGTCGCCTTTGGTGAGTTGGCGTACCGTACCTTTGCTGATGGAATGGAGATAAAGGTGGTAGTATCCATCGCGCTGGGCATTCCAAATGAATTGGTCAGGATTGTTGGGAAGGAAGTAAGCGGGGCCTTGCGGCTCCACATACTGATCGTCGCGGTCTTCGAAGATGGTTTGGATGAAGTCGCCCGTGATGGCACTGTATTCGTTGAATTTCATGTGGTTCTGGCCGCGATTGAGGATGCCGATATAGATGCGCTTGTTGTCGGGGTTCCATGTGATGGCGGTGAGGTATTGCTCGGCGGGTTCGCCCGTCTTGACCACGACTTCCTTGCCCGTGGCGATGTTGTAGATGTGGAGCGTCACCTGATGGCTCGTCATGCCGGCCATGGGGTATTTGATGGGCTTTGCCGTGGCGATGCGCTCTGTGATGTCCACCAAGGGATAGTCGGTCACCATGCGTTCGTCCATGGAGTAGAAAGCCAGAAGTTTTCCGTCGGGTGACCAGAAGATGCCTCCGTTGATGGCGAACTCGTTGCGGTGCACGCTCTGGCCGGCCACCACACCTTCGGGGTTGTAGGTGATTTGGATTTGCTTGTCGTCCTTGGCCACATACAGGTTGTTGCCGATGGTATAGGCAATATCTAAAGTGGATTTACAAATAGTTTGGTTTTCAGCGTCTTGTGGAATGGATGTAAGGGTTTTGATGGTTTTCTTCTTGATGTCCATCATGTTGAGCGTGATGCCCTTGTCGCCCAAGGCATAGAAATAGGCTTGGTAGTCGTTGGCCCATGTCAGTTGTGGAATGCGCGTCAGGTCATTGACACCTTCGCCTTTAGTGAAGTTGTTCAGTTCCTCAAGGGTGAGAAAACAGGTCTCTTTCTTCGAGTTTGGGCTCATCGTGACTATTTCTTTGTCTTTCACCTTCATGAGGATATCGGTTCCGCCAATCCATTTCAGTTGGTTAGGGCGTTCTGCATACAGACTGCGGTTGTTGTAGGAAGCGTCCTCCGGGGTGAACAGTTTCTTTTCCTGTGATTGTGCTGGCAAGACAAAGGCCATGACGAGCGTCAACGATAAGAGGGTCAGAATTTTCTTCATATTTGTGCAAATTTGAGATTGGGCGCAAAAATAAGGAAAAAACCATTATATTGTAATTATCACTGTGATAAGGTTACTGCTTCACCGCCTTTTTCACGCACTTGCGCCCTTCCTCGTTGGTGACGGTGACGAAGTAGATGCCGGTAGGCGGCTTGGTCATGTCGATACAGAGTTTGTTGCTTTCACCCTTTGCATTGAGCACCTTTTGCCTGAGTGTGTTAAATGCTTCGGCATGTTTCAATAAAATAATTCTTTTGTAAAAATTTAATACCTTTGCCCACAAATTTGAAAGCCCATGAAAAAGCGCAAAGTCCCGCATACCTTCGTTATCGTTTTCTTTATCATTGTTGTTGCGGCAGTGATGACGTGGTTCATACCTCCGGGAAAATACGTTGGGGAGCAGGCGGGTGATGAGACGGCGATGACTTTTTACTATCGGGACCAACTGCCCGAAACCTACGCGAAGGACTTTCATGCCGAACCTCAAACTTGGCAGGTTTTTTCGGCCTTTGGCAAGGGCTTCGTCAATCAGAGTGGAATAATTGTGTTCATTTTGATCATTGGCGGTGCCTTTTGGATCATGAACAAGAGCCGTGCCATCGACATGGGCATTCATTCGTTCCTGAAGTTCACCAAACAGCTGGAACGCAACAAATTAATGCGGAAAATCGGGGTGAACAACATCATTATCATCTTGATTATGTTGTTGTTTAGCCTGTTTGGAAGTGTGTTTGGCATGAGCGAGGAGACGATAGCTTTCTCATTGATCGTCATCCCATTGGCCGTCTCGATGGGCTACGACAGCTTTGTGGGCCTCTGCATGGTGTATGTGGCCGCGCACATCGGTTTTTCAGGCGCCATGCTCAATCCCTTCACCATCGGCATTGCGCAGGGCATAGCCGAAATACCGCTTTTCTCAGGACTTGGCTACCGTGCGGTTTGTTGGGCTATTTTGACTGTCGTAGGCATTGTGTTTGTGCTTTGGTATGCCAACAAGGTGAAGAAAAATCCCCATCTGTCCATCATGTATGCCGACGATGTGTACTGGCGCAAAATGACGGAGGCTCCCGAGGAGAAACTGGAACATTACACACCGCGCACGGCTTGGTGGGTGTTCGCTTTCCTGACGGCGGTATTGATTGTGTTTTCAATCGTGTATCCCATGACTACGCTGAAAATCGGGAATGATGAAGCGGCCTTGCCTTTGCTGCCTGTTGGCACGGCGGTATTCGTCTTGCTCGGCATTGTCACTTTGCGTAAAACAGTGCATTATTTCGTGCTCACACTGCTTTTTGCCACGGTCTATTTCCTTGTGGTAGGCGTGCTGGGCTACGAGTGGTACATCATGGAAATCGCTTCTTTGTTTCTCGTGTTGGGCATCGCTAGCGGCTTGGTTGTCGACAAGAGCGCAAGCGACATCGCCAAATTGTTTCTCGAAGGCATGGGCGACATCCTTTCAGCAGCGGTCATTGTGGGCTTGGCGGGCGGCATCGTCGTCATCCTTCAGGACGGCGGCATCATCGACACCATCCTTTATGGCCTCTCCAAGTCGATGAGCAGCATGGGCAAAATTGCATCGGCGGAAATCATGTACGGCATCCAGACTTTAATTAATATTGTCATCCCAAGTGGCTCGGCCAAAGCTGCCATTACCATGCCCATCATGGCGCCTTTCAGCGACCTGATTGGCATCTCACGCCAAGCCACTGTGGTTGCTTTCCAGTTTGGCGATGGCTTCACCAATATGATTACGCCTACCAGCGGCGTCCTGATGGCCGCCCTCGGCGTGGCCCGCATCCCGTGGGAGAAGTGGGTGCGTTTCATTTGGAAGTTCATCCTCGTGTTGGTTGCCATCGGTGCCTTGATGCTTATTCCTACGGTGACGATGGAATTGACCGGATTCTAATGGATTGTCATGAAAAGCAGATACCTTCTCATAGCGTTGATGGTGCTTTTTGGCTGTAAAACACCTTCTTCCTCCGCTCATTATCGTCTCCTCATGGACAGCCCCGCCCTAATCTGGGAAGAATCCTTTCCCTTGGGCAATGGCCACCTTGGCATGATGCCTGACGGGGGTCTTGAGGTGGAGACTATCGTGTTGAACGACATCACCTTGTGGTCGGGCGCACCAAGCGATGACAGTAACCCTCTTGCCTTGGAATCGCTGCCCGAAATCCAACGGTTATTGTTGGAAGGCCGCAACGATGAGGCACAATACCTGATGTATGAGACCTTTGTTTGCGGTGGCCAAGGATCGGGTCACGGACAAGGTGCGAAGGTGCCGTTCGGATGCTACCAGACCTTGGGTAACATGATCCTTGAATACCAATATCCAAATGCCGATTCCGTGACTGGTTATCAACGAGTGCTTTGCCTGAACGATGCCATTCATAAGGTGTTGTTCGACAAAGGAGGACAACACTATGAACGCGACGCGTTTCTTTCGAGGGCTGATGATGTGGCGGTGCTTCGACTGACGGGCCCCATTTCGTTCGCCATAATGCTTTCAAGAGAGGAGAAGGCAAAAGTCTTCACCGAAGGCGGTGGTCTTGTCTTGTGCGGGCAAATGGACAGCAACGTGGAAACAGTTGAAGGGATGAAATATTACGCCAAGGCTCAGATTGTCAGCAATGATGGTGAAGTCGTCTGTAATGACTCAACTCTTCAAGTGGAGAATGCGGGCGAGGCTTACGTTTTTTTCTGTTCCGCCACCGACTTTATGTGTTCCGACCCGAAAGAATACGTCAACGAACACTTGGAGGCAGCCGTCAAAAAAGGCTATCAAAAGGTGTTAAGCGACCATCTGGATTCTTTTCGTGAACTGTTTAATCGTGTTGATTTCCAAATTGAAGCCGAAGAGGAGAGTTCCCGATTGACATTGGATGAGCATAAGGCGCGGTTTCTCAATCAAGATGACCCCTGGCTTGCTACTTGTTATTTCCAATACGGGCGTTATCTGCTCATCAGTTCCACCCGCGAGGACTTGTTGCCGCCCAACCTGCAAGGGCTTTGGGCAAACACCATCCAGACCCCTTGGAATGGCGACTATCATCTGAACATCAATGTGGAGATGAACCACTGGCCCTGTGAGGTTTGCAACCTTTCGGAGCTGCACCGGCCACTGATCCGTTTCACCGAAGGACTTTTGCCTTCGGGTCGGAAGACAGCCCGTGATTTTTACGGCGCTCGCGGCTGGACGGCGCATGTGGTCAGCAATCCCTGGGGGTTTACTGCGCCTGGCGAGCATCCGTCTTGGGGGGCAACCAACACCGGCGGAGCATGGCTGTCCCTGCACGCTTGGCAGCATTTTGAGTTTACACAAGACACAGGCTTTTTGAAAGAAGTCTACCCTATGATGAGGGAGGCAGCCCTTTTCTTCCTTGACGCCATGATAGTGGAACCTGAGAACGGATGGCTGGTCACCGCGCCTACGACTTCCCCTGAGAATGCTTTCTACCATAACGGCACCACCCCCGTCAGCGTGTGCATGGGTAGCACTATGGACGTGCAGATTGTCAGCGAGTTGTATGAAGCAGTCTGTAGGGCCGCCGATTTTCTTGATATCGATGGGGCGTTCGCTGACAGTTTGCGTGAGGCAAAATCGCATTTTCCGCCCATGCAAGTCAGTGATGAGGGTTATTTGATGGAATGGCTTAAAGATTATGAGGAGGTGGACATGCATCATCGCCATGTGTCCCATCTCTTCGGTCTTTATCCGGGCACATTGCTCACCTTCACACATACCGGCTCAATAATGGACGCATGCCGTGAAACCCTGGTGCGCCGAGGGGATGGGGGCACTGGATGGTCCAGGGCATGGAAAATTTGTTTTTGGGCAAGACTGCATGACGGCGACCACGCCTATAGGTTGTTGAAAAATCTGCTGCAACCTGCCATCGACAGTATGGGGAGACATCAGGCGGGTACCTACCCCAATCTCCTTTGTTCACATCCGCCATTCCAAATCGACGGCAACTTGGGTGCTGCGGCGGGCATTGCGGAAATGCTGATGCAGAGTCATGACGGCTGCATCCATCTGTTGCCGGCTCTGCCTGCACTGTGGCCTGACGGGTCGTTCAAGGGCCTTTGCGCTCGTGGTGGTGCTGTTGTGGATTGCGCTTGGCGTGACGGCAAAGTGCGACAAGTTGTCATATCCTCCCGCCGTGGAGGCACCTACAGCATCCTTTGCAACGGAACGGAGCGTAACGTAATGATGGGAGCAGGCGAAACAAAACGGTTGCGTTTCTAGGATTGATTGTTGTCGCTTTGAGCATTTTCAGTGGTTGACTCGTATTCCAGGACGAGCAGCTTGTCGCCTTCTTCAAGGATCACGTTGCCGTCGGGGACGATGAACCTGTCCTTGCGTTTGATCATTACAATCCGTTTGCCTAATGGCATGTTTATGTCTCTTAGTGCTGTTCCGTTCTCTGGGTCGTCCTTCTCGATGACGGTATCAGTGAGCATGCCCATTTCATCTGGCATTTCTATGCCAAAAGTCTCCACTTCTGGAGGAGGTATATCGTCCACTCTCAGCCATTTCGCAACTTTGGCCAGGGTCATGCCCTGCATGAGCAGGGAAATTAATGTGGTGAAGAATACGATGTTGAACATGGATTTGGCTCCTGGAATGCCCACCACGACAGGATAGATGGAGAACAATATGGGTGCCGCCCCTTTCAGTCCGACCCATGAAATGAAAGCCCTGCCTCGGTTTGATATGCTATTAAATGGGGCAGTAAGCGAAAAGACAGCAATCGGGCGGGCCACCCACGACATGAACATGGCGATGAGCAGCGCTGGGATCGCTACGGCGGGAAGCTCACTCGGGTTGACCAGAAGGCCCAATAATAAAAACATGAAGAGTTGGACGAGCCATGTCAGGCCGTCATGAAATTTTACGATGTCCTTCTTGTAGGGAAGTTTGGGGTCGTTCCCGATGATGATGGCAGCCACATAAACGGCAAGGAGCCCGTTCCCTTTCAGCACCGTGGCGAAAGAATTGGTGAAAAATCCGATGCTCACAATCATGATGGATTGCAAAGGGCTGCCTTTCAAGTCTATTTTCTTGGTGATCCATCTCGCCAAGAAACCGATGGCAACACCGAGGCCGGCTCCGACAACAATCTGAAGCAAAAAGGTCAAGGAGGAAACCAAAATCAATTGTCGTGTCAGGTGCTCGTCAAAGGTGGCGAAATCAGGGGATTGCATTGTGGAGATGACTTGCACGAGCAAAATGGTCAGTACATAAGCCATCGGGTCGTTGCTTCCCGATTCAAGTTCCAGCGTGTGGTCGAGGTTCCCTTTCAGTCTCATCTTGTTCCCTCGTAAGATGGAGAAAACGGAGGCTGAGTCCGTCGACGACATGGCAGCAGCCAGGAGAAAACAGCCCAACACTCCGAAAGGTAAGGCTTCGGGCATCCATCGCGAGATCAGAAAAATGAATCCTCCTGTGAGAACCGCAGTCAGCAACACACCGGCAGTGGAAAGTATAACACCTTGCTTCAGTACGGGTTTGATATTGCGGAAGTCGGTTTCCAGTCCGCCTGTCAGCAAAATGACCGTAAGCGCGACATTGCCGATAAACTGCGCATATTCAAAATTGTTGAACTTCAAGCCGAGTCCGTCTTGCCCGAAAAGCATTCCCACTGCCAAAAACAACAGCAGGGTGGGAATACCAAACCGATACCCCACCTTTGTGACCATTAAAGCGGTAAACACCAATACCGAAAAGGCCAACAAAACGTCGTCGGAAAACAAAGTGACAGGAAATAAGGAAAACAACTCGGTCATACAGATTATCGTTACATATACAATCCTTTTGATGAATATTCAACCATGCAATAATACGATAACATAAAAATTCTCTGATTATTATATAAATGAAAAGAAAAAAATCGGATGGCTCGAGAAATGGAGCATTTGCACGGGCGTGCCACTTTGTCACCCGCCAATGGCAGTTTTCTGCCAAAAATCCCCGTTTTCCACTTTGGCACGAAATCTGACAAGGTCAAATCCGTCCGTAAGGGCAAAATGAGGCTTCCGGATACAACGGGGTCTTAATCGTATTTCAGTTCAACGACTTACCAACAACAATCAAAAACCCAATAAACTATGGCAAAATTAGCAATCAAACCTTTGGCCGACCGCGTGGTCATCGAGCCCGCCGCCGCCGAACAGAAAACAGCCAGCGGTATCATCATCCCTGACACCGCAAAAGAAAAACCTCAACAAGGCACTGTCGTGGCTGTCGGCCCTGGAAACAAAGACAACTCTATGTCGCTGAAAGTCGGCGACAAGGTCATTTATGGCAAATATGCCGGTACTGAGTTCCACCTCGACGGCAAGGATTACATGATCATGCGTGAATCCGACGTCATCGCTGTTATTTAATTTTTTAGTTTTTAATCTTGAAATATAAAATCTGAAACAATCATGGCAAAAGACATTCTTTTCAATATCGAATCGCGCGATGGCCTGAAAAAAGGTGTCGACGCATTGTCAAATGCAGTAAAGGTGACCCTCGGTCCTAAAGGCCGCAACGTGGTCATCGAAAAATCGTATGGCGCTCCCCAAATCACCAAGGACGGTGTGACGGTCGCCAAGGAAATCGAACTCATCAACCCCGTTGAGAACATGGGCGCCCAACTTGTGAAGGAAGTGGCCTCCAAGACCAACGACCTGGCTGGTGACGGTACCACCACCGCCACCGTATTGGCCCAGAGCATCGTGGCAACGGGACTGAAAAACGTTACCGCTGGTGCCAACCCGCTCGACCTGAAGCGCGGCATCGACAAAGCTGTTGCCGCTGTGGTCGCTTCGCTGAAGAAGATGTCGGTGAAGGTCGACGGCGACAACGAGAAAATCAAACAGGTGGCAGCCATCTCTTCCAACAATGACAGCACCATTGGCGGCCTTATCGCCGAGGCCATGGGCAAAGTGAAGCAAGAAGGTGTCATCACCGTTGAGGACGCGAAAGGCATCAATACATACGTCGATGTCGTGGAAGGCATGCAGTTTGACCGCGGATACATTTCCCCCTACTTCGTCACCAACACTGAGAAGATGGAAGCCGTTTATGAGAATCCATATATCCTCATTTACGACAAGAAGATCTCCGTCATGAAAGACCTGCTGCCTGTGCTCGAGCAGACCCTGCAAACCGGCCGTGCCCTTATCATCATTGCTGAGGACATCGACGGCGAGGCTTTGGCCACATTGGTCGTGAACCGTCTGCGTGGCTCCTTGAAAGTCGCTGCCGTGAAGGCTCCTGGCTTCGGCGACCGCCGTAAGGAAATGCTGGAAGACATCGCCATCCTGACTGGAGGCACCGTCATCAGCGAGGAGAAGGGCTACAAATTAGAGGATGCCAATATTCAGATGCTTGGCCAAGCTGACAAAGTGAGCATCAACAAGGACAACACTACCATCGTGAACGGTCAAGGTGCCAAGAAGGACATCGAAGCCCGCACCGCGCAAATCAAGGCCCAAATCAAGACCACTACTTCCGATTACGACCGTGAGAAGCTGCAAGAGCGTTTGGCCAAGTTGTCCGGCGGCGTTGCTGTCATCTATGTCGGCGCTGCTTCCGAAGTGGAGATGAAGGAAAAGAAAGACCGCGTGGAGGATGCCTTGAACGCCACCCGTGCCGCCATCGAAGAGGGTATCATCCCCGGCGGCGGTGTCGGTTTCATCCGTGCCATCAAGACCATCGATAAGCTGAAAGGCGACAACGATGACGAAACCACAGGTATTGCCATCATCAAGCGTGCCTTGGAAGAGCCGCTGCGCCAAATCGTTGAGAACGCCGGTCTCGAGGGCTCGGTTGTCGTCAACAAGGTGATGGAAGGCAAGAATGACTTTGGCTTCAACGCCCGCACCGAGGTGTATGAAAACCTTCTCGAAACGGGAGTCATCGACCCCGTAAAGGTGTCGAGAGTCGCTTTGGAGAACGCCGCTTCCATCGCCGGCATGTTGCTGACCACGGAATGTGTCATCTCCAACCACAAGGAGCCTACGCCTCCCACGCCTCCTATGCCAATGGGCGGCATGGACGGCATGATGTAATCCAAATCTTATGAGAGAACGAGCAAAAGGCTGACAGCGAAAGCGGTCGGCCTTTTTTTTGTGCCGTTTCGCAATTTTTTTTATTATCGCAAGTTATTAATACCTTAATAGGATTGCAAAATGTCAGAAACAAAAGATAAAAAAAACAGAAAGCTCAGTCTTCGCAATGTCTCACTGAAGAAACTGAACCGAAGATATGACTTCCTGATGAGTCATGACGAATCCAAAAAGGAAATACTGGGTTTCAGGCTGAATTTGCTCAACCTCATCTTTGTCACCGTCGGCATCGCCTTGCTGCTCATCATCATTACCATCTTCATCATCGCCTTCACGCCGTTGCGAGAATACATTCCGGGCTACACCGACACCAACCTCAACCGTGAAGTCTACGTGCTCAACCTCCGCGCCGACTCACTCGAAAATGAAATGCGGAAGAAGGATGTGTTTTTCGATAACCTCAAAAAAATCGTGGACGGCTATGACTTCGCCACCGACAGTACCTTGGCCTCCCTTAACATCTATGAGCCATTGCCGAAGGGTGTTACTGACACCATCACGCTGAAAAAATCGGTGCAGGACAGCATCTTGCGCGCCGAATACGAAGCCCAAAACCAGTTCAATCTTTTTGCCGATGACATGATGCCAACCAAAACGCCGCTTTCTGTGAAAACCTTTTTCGTGCCTCTAACAGGCTCCATTATCAACCCCTTTAACCCCGACAATGGACATTATGGTGTTGATATTGCCACAAGCGGCGACCAAATCATCAACGCCACCCTGGAGGGTACTGTAGTCTTTGCTTCATGGAGCATGAACAATGGCTACTGTATCGGCATCCAACACGAGGACAGCTACTTGTCCTTCTACAAGCACAACGCCAGCTTGCTCAAGAAGGAAGGAGAATACGTTAAGGCGGGCGAGGCCATTGCCATTTTGGGCAGCAAGGGAGACATGGATTCAAACGAGCACCTGCATTTTGAGCTCTGGCACAATGGTATTGCCATCAACCCAGTAGATTATATGACCTTTAATATTCCTTTCGAGAACTAAAAAAAAACACTATCTTTGCACCGTTTTTTTTCACCGATAATCAAAACCGACCATGACCATATTAACAAAGGTACTTCAATTTTTCCTTTCTCTGTCCATCCTGATTTTCGTCCACGAGTTGGGGCATTTCCTTGCCGCCAAAGCCTTCAAGACCCGTGTCGACAAGTTTTACCTCTTTTTCAACTGGAGCTTCTCGCTCTTCCGCTGCAAGAAGGTGAACGGCAAGTGGCGTTTCAGGTTCTTTTCGAAGAATGTGGGCGAGAAATACACCGTTACCGAATATAGGGATGCCGCTGGAAAGAGACAGAAAAACTATGAACCTATCGACCTTTCCACTTTGCCCGAGGACGATTGGCGTCGCAGCGACAGCCCGGAATACGGCATTGGTTGGTTTCCGCTTGGCGGATACACCAAAATCGCAGGCATGGTCGATGAGTCTATGGACAAGTCGCAAATGAGCCAGCCGGCGCAGCCCTGGGAGTTCCGTTCCAAACCAGCCTGGCAACGCTTCATCATCATGGTGGCGGGCGTGTTCATGAACGTAGTGTTGGCTGTTGTCGTTTATATCGGCCTGCTGGCGAATGGAGGCGAGCAATACCTTCCCACTGCGGAAGTCAATAAATACGGTATCTCCGTCGACAGTTTGGGCTACAACTTGGGGCTTCGCGATGGCGACAAGATATTGGCCGTCGATGGTGAGTACCTTGAGAAGTTCCATGACATCCCCATGCAAATCATCCTCAACAAAGCCAAAACCATCGAAGTGGAACGCGACGGTAAAGATACGCTCATCACTTTGCCCGATGATGCGGTGACCAAGTTGCTCGGGTCACAAAATGCGAATTTTATCTCGTTCCGAGTGCCTTTTATGGTGGCAGATGTTGTCGACAATAGTGCAGCAAAAGCGGGAGGACTCCTGAAAGGCGATGTCATTGTGGGGATTAATGACATAGAAACGCCTTATTATCAGGATTTTGTAAAGGCCGTAAAACAGTTCAAGAGCCAAGATGTGGAAGTAAGGATAGTTCGAGAAGTGGATACATTATCCTTGGCCATGCATGTGCCCGAAGAGGGCGTGATTGGCGCCTATTTGGCTCCCATCACAAGCTGCTTTGTGCTTGAGAGCAAAGAATACACCTTCTTCCAAGCCATCCCCGCCGGCTTCTCCAAGACCTTTGAGGGGCTCTCAGACTATTGGAAGCAGGTGAAGCTCATCTTCAATCCCAAGACTAAGGCGTACGAGAGCGTGGGAGGCTTCATTTCCATCGGCAAGATTTTCCCCGATACATGGATTTGGAGCATGTTTTGGCGCATGACGGCATTCCTCTCCATCGCCCTTGCCGTGATGAACATCCTCCCCATTCCGGCACTGGACGGCGGGCATATCCTTTTCCTGTTGTTCGAGATCATCACGCGCCGAAAACCCAGCGACAAGTTCATGGAAGCGGCTGAAATGTTAGGTCTCGTCATGGTGTTGGGACTGGTCATCCTTGCCAATGGCAACGATATCATCCGATTGTTCCGATAAAAAATATTGTACTGAAAAACAAAGAATTAGATTGATGCCGTAAAAATTAATTTGTTCAGATCAATACTATTTTCATAAATTCGCGGTTTCAATCGCAGCAATATTGTTGAATTTGAAGACGAAAATAACACATATCGCCATTCTCATGGTCATGCTGTCTGCGGCGTGTATCAATGGCAAAGCGCAGCAGGCGCCTATCTTCACCAACCATGCGAATTCGTATGCTTATGCCAATGCAGGTTTTGCGGGCATGAGTGAAGGCATCAATGTGTTGGGACTCTATCGTATGCAATGGGCTGGCTTCGTTGACAGCGATGGCAACGAGATAGCGCCAACCACTTTCCTCATGTCGGGCGACATGCCTTTCCGCAAACTGCACGGCGGCATGGCATTCTCCATCATGCAGGACAAGCTGGGCTTCGAGAACAACGTCAATGTGGGACTGGGCTATTCCTGTCACTTGGATCTTGGAAGTTCAACCCTTGGCATTGGCGTGGCAGGTACGGTGCTTAACCGCTCTGTCGACTTTTCGCAACTGCATCCCAACCAGGAAGGCGACCCGCTCATCCAAGGCTTGGGAGAGGAGAGCGCCATGTTGTTTGATTTCAATGTGGGACTTTTCTGGCAATTTCCCGACTCGTTCTTCCTGGGTTTATCAGCCGTCAACGTAC
Organism: Candidatus Limimorpha sp.; assembly: GCA_041842265.1. Classification (GTDB taxonomy): domain Bacteria; phylum Bacteroidota; class Bacteroidia; order Bacteroidales; family F082; genus Limimorpha. The sequence goes on from JBGYWU010000213.1 coordinate 13,504, forward strand.
TCGAATCGATGAGTGAGGCTCTCAACGACAACTCGGAGACCAGTGCCAGTTTCACCACCGACCGCACCTTCTATGCCGTTGCGGGCTATCCGTTCCAGATTGAAGACCTTCCTTATCTGACTTTCATTCCCTCTGCGAGCGTGATGAGCGACATCGCTTCCACACAGTTCAACGCAAGCGCACGCGTGGTGTATAACAATGTGTTCTCCTTTGGTGTCAATTACCGATTGCAGGAGTCCATAGGTTTGATGGCGGGAGTTACCATCAAGGGTTTGACCATCGCCTATTCATACGATATTAATACCTTGGGCCTGGGACTACCAGGCTCGCATGAAATAGGTCTGAGTTATTGTTTCAAGCTCGACCTCGACCGAACGCCGCGCGACTATCGCAGCGTGCGCTATCTGTAATAATTGAGACTAAGATGCAAGTTTGGATAAGAATATGGATGGTTCAGAGGATAATTGGGGAATAAAAGTTGGAAAAAATATTGAGTGGAATATAATATTTCCTAATTTTGGCGGTTTTTTAAAGGAAACGCTGCCCCGAAAAGTCAGCGTCATTGGTGTAGAAAAGAAAAACTGTAAAATAGTAATTATATCATTGTCAACAAGATGAAAAAACTATTGTTCGTGATTTCCGTAGCATTGTTGTTCACAGCATGCGGCAATTCAAATCAAGGCGAGTTGGTTGGAGTGAGAAAATCCAGCAAAACCTTCAATCAGCCTGACCCTTATGGGATGGTTTTTGTCCCGCAAGGTAATTTCACAATGGGCGTGGGTGGTGAGGACATCACCGGCTCTTTCCTCAATGAACCCAAAACGGTTTCCGTCTCCGCATTCTTCATGGATGAGACCGAAATCACCAACAATGAGTATCGCCAATTTGTATATTGGGTGAGAGACTCCATCGCAAGAAGAATTCTTGCCGACAATTTTCCGGACCGTTATGCCATCACCGAGAGCAAAACAGGTGAGGTGTATGACCCACCCAGGCTGAATTGGAAAGAAAAGCTCGATTGGAACAGCAAGGAACAGGATGTTCGAGAAGCTCTTGAGCCCATGTATCTTCCCGAACATGAGAGATATTTCCGCCGTAAGGAAATCGACGCCAGAAAACTGTATTATTCTTACTTTTGGTTCGATATGGTGGCAGCCGCAAAAAAGGACTTTTCCGACGACAAGCTGGTCGAGAATGACTATTCGCTTGGCGAGGCCGATGCAGGCATTAATGTCGACCGCAAGGGCGCATGGTCGAACCGTAAGCAGGGTTATAGCGACCGTTCGGTCTATGCCCGTGCCGAGGTCATCAATGTGTATCCCGACACACTATGCTGGATACACGACTACAGCTACTCTTTCAACGACCCGATGACTGAGAAATATTTCTGGCACCCTGCTTATGACAATTATCCGGTGGTAGGTGTTACATGGCAACAAGCCCGCGCTTTCTGCGTGTGGCGTACCGAGCTGCTCAACGCCTATCTGCGTTCCAAGAAGGATGTTGACCTGTCAGAGTTCCGCCTGCCCACTGAGGCCGAATGGGAATGGGCTGCCCGCGGTGGCAAGATGTTGAATCCTTATCCTTGGGGCGGTCCCAACGCCAGCAACGCCAAAGGGTGTTTCATGGCCAATTTCAAGCCCAGAAGAGGCAACTACCTGGCCGACGGTGGTCTGCGCACTCTCGTGGTGGGCTGCTATCCTCCCAATGGCTGGGGCCTGTATGATATGGCTGGCAACGTGTCGGAATGGACCAACACCGCCTATGACCCCAATTCCTACAACTTCACTTGGGACATGAACCCCAATTACACCTACAACGCCAAGGCTGACGACCCGCCGGTCATGAAGCGTAAGGTGGTCCGTGGCGGTTCGTGGAAAGACGTGTCCTACTACCTGCAAGTTACCAC
>JBGYWU010000214.1:0-3313 GCA_041842265.1 Candidatus Limimorpha sp.
CTCTTCCCATCCCGAACAGAGAAGTTAAGCCCCGCCGCGACGATGATACTGCGGGAGACCGTGGGAAAGTAGTTCGCCGCCCACCCACAACGCGACCCCCGGCAGCGCACATGCTGACGGGGGTCGACGGTTTTAGGGACGCAACTCTTCCTTCCATTTTCCTCCCATTACCCTCATTTTGAGTCTTTCATAACCAATTTATTATTACTTTTACAGCCAAATTAGGAAGTATGGCGAAAAAATTGATACTAGTTTTTATTTTACTGGTTACTAAACTATTAGGATTTTCACAAAAACCAATATTGGATAGTATTGACCAAAAAACAACTCCCCTCCCCGCTTCCAAACCCATCGATTCCACTTTCGTCACCTATTGCCCCTATCAATTTGACAGCATTTTCCTTATCGAACCAAAAGTCGTTGATACCTCAACTTTTCGTGCCGATGATTACGATAATCTGCAACATGAAAACACCATCTACAGCACTTTGAGCAATTCAGGAACGGCTCATAAGTCCATGAGATTCGACTATCTTCATCATATCGGATTCGACATGGCCCTTCCCTCCTTCACAGCACTCATGCAGAACGAAAGTAACTTGATTTCTTATCAATCGGTCCTACCCTACTCAGAAATCCGCTACTTGATGACCATTAGGAATTTGGAACAGCATTTCCATGTGAGGTTCGGTAGAAAAGTCTCCCCTCGCCTGCTGATTTCCTTTGCTTTCGACACCGATTATGCCCCTGCCACCTTTATTAACAACAAGACCCTCAACAACGTTTTTTGGGTCAATGCGAAATATATCACCAAAAACGAACGCTACGGGACAGGTGCCCACTGGTACCGCAACAAACTTGAGATGGGAGAAAATGGAGGCATCGTCAACGACGAGAATTATACATCCCATACCGAAACCGACAACTCCGTCATTCCTGTCAACCTCAATAGTGCCACAAACTTCATCGTTTCTAGTGGGATCGGATTTGAACAGTATTTCAATCTCTTATCAAAAAAAACCGTCCGAACGAAAAAGGAGACCGTTCCGCAAGACAATGACTCCATTGCGCCTCTTACAGTTCTCAACGACAGCATTACATTTGACACACTAAATATTGACAGCACCAATACTCTTTTTCATCAAGATGTTGTCCTAGAAACTATGGATAGGAAATTCACACTGGGAAGGATTTGCCACAGTTTCAGCTATCTCAGCAACAAGTTGTACTACAACGAGACTACTCCCTCCGCAGATTTTTATAAGCCTTTCGACACCTTGATGAACAGCAGCGTTTCGACAGATACCACTCAGATAAGAGCAATCAGAAACAGCTTGAAATGGAGCAGTTTAGGCTATCAGAAATATCATGACGACATTCCTTTCTATCTTTATTTCGGTGTCACGCATGGTTTCTACAAGGTGAAACAATTCGATTATCTAGAAGGGGAAACTGTGCTTTCGCGCAACTACAACCAATTGAGCGTAAACGGTGGTGTCATCATCAGCCTGTTTCGGTCGACCCGCATCATGGGACAGGGTGAACTCGTCACCTGGGGCTATCAAATCGGCGACTTCGACTTAAAGGGCCAATGGAAACAATTTATTGGAAACGCCAATAATAACTATGGAATAGCCACATTAGACGCCGAACTCAAAAGGCAATCCGCCAATTGGTTTGAGGAAAGCTACTCCTCTAACCATTTCCGATGGGAGAACGACTTCAAAGCCGCCACCTACATGACTATCAACCTGAAATACAGTTACAAGAGCTATGGCATAGGCATCAAACAGACCACCATTTCTAACTTGATTTATTTCGGAACCAATGCCCGTCCTACCCAACACAACGCCATCTTCAGTATTCGCGAAGCCTATCTCAACTTTTACCAAAACCTTGGCCGGTTTGAGTTGGAAGGGTTTGCCAGCCTGCAGAAATCAAGCAACGAAGAGGTCGTGCATCTCCCCTTGTTCTGCGGACAATTGAAATTTGGCTATGCCCAGCCCATATTCCATAAGGCTGCTACCCTAATGCCCAGTGTCACGGTGCGCTATTTCACCAAATATTACGCTGATGCCTATATGCCTGCCACACGCACTTTCTATCTCCAAAACGAAGTTCCAATTGGCAATTTCCCCTTCATCGACCTAGCTCTGTCAATCAAGATGAAAAAGGCACATATTTTCATCAGCTACAACAACTTGTTCCAACTTACTGGCAACTACAACTCATTCATTGCTCCACACTATCCGATTCGAAACAGAAAGATCTTTATAGGCATCAATTGGAGGTTGTTCAACTAATTTCTATTTGTTCAAATGAAAATACGATTATTCAACTTATTGATATTATTCCTGAAACACGTAATGAATGGCGCGCTTGAACCTTGAAAACCACAACTATCTTAGCATGAATGAGTTTCTTAACCGCATAACTCCTGATAGAATTGACAAACTCGACAAGAACGAAATCTTTGTTTTCGGCAGCAACTTGAATGGCGCACATGCTGGCGGAGCAGCCCAAACCGCCTTCAAGAAATTCGGAGCCGTCATGGGACAGGGTGTCGGACTGCAAGGACAGAGCTATGCCATCCCCACAATGCAAGGCGGAGTGAACACCATTGCGCCATACGTCAACGAGTTCGTCGCCTTCGCAAAACAACACGCCGAACTGACCTTTCTGGTCACACGCGTCGGTTGTGGCATTGCGGGCTTCAAGCCTGCTGAAATTGCACCACTGTTCTCTTGTGCCGTTGATGTGGAAAACATCCTTCTGCCGATGGACTTCTGGACCGAACTATTATAGAATTTGTAATAGATTGAGGGCAATGCGGGATTAGTACAAGGTCCGTTATCGCCTTTTTTTTCAGGACTTCAATTTCAATCAAAAACACTATTTTTGCGCCATCAACTCAGACAACAATGAAAATCCTCATCCTCAACGGCCCCAACCTCAACCTTTTAGGGAAACGCGAACCCGATATTTATGGCAGCCTGTCGTTTGAAGACTACCTGCCTCAACTGCGTATACATTTCCCGCAACACGAGCTGCACTACTTACAATCGAACCACGAGGGTGTTCTTATCGACAAGCTTCAAGAAGCTGATGCACAGTATGATGCCGTGGTGATGAATCCAGGAGGGTATGCCCACACCTCCATCGCCTTGGCCGACTGCATCCGCGCCATCAGCATTCCCGTGGTGGAAGTGCATATTTCCGACATCTCAAAAAGAGAGTCTTTTCGCAGGCATTCTTTTACAGCCGAGGCTTGCATCAAATGCATTTCGGGATTGGGGTTGGAAGGATATGGAAA
>JBGYWU010000215.1:0-2726 GCA_041842265.1 Candidatus Limimorpha sp.
CTAATATCCGCCAATAACGCAACAGAAACCACCGCCAGCCTTCTTCAATGGACGGGCAACGCCATCGACCTCGTGGAACTTATCTACGGCATAGACGTGATGGGCTGCATCAACAACGGCAATATGCCGCTCAAACAACTCGCTCCACTTCTCTATAAGATATTCGGGGTTGATTCTAAAGACTGCTACCGCTTCTACACTGATATCAAACGCCGGAAGAACGAAAGCCGCACCTACTTCCTTGACAAGATGCAAGAGAAACTGAATGAGAGGATGCTGCGTGATGAGGAACTGGAACTAAAAAGACGGTAAGTATTTCTATACCTTTTCATCGTTTGAATGAAAAATCGGCTTATTTTTTGTCATTACATAAAAAAGTCTTATCTTTGCATCTATAATTAAGAAGATATGCGGTTCTGACCGTGTTCAACGATAACAGTACCCGTTTGGCATACCGTAAGATCTGCCGGCGGGTCATTCTTTTTTTATAACGGTATGGCAAATAAGGAATCACGTTCCATTGATGAACAAATAGAACTGCTCAAACAAAGAGGAATGCTTGTCGGCGATGAAATTTTCGCTGCCCGGCATTTGGCTCATATTAGCTACTATCGTTTGAAGGGATATTGGTGGGACATGCAGTCCGATAGAGCCAATCATCTGTTTCAGCCGGATTCCAAACTGGAAGATGTAATCACACGCTATTATTTCGACAAAGAACTGCGCCTTATTTTATTTGACGCCATCGAAACAATAGAAATCACGCTGCGTACAAAGATGATTTATCATCTTTCACAGTCCTACGGAGGGCTGTGGTATCGTGACCCGAGATTGTTTGCAGATGTCACTTTTCACACACAGCACCTCAAAGAGCTGACAGAAGAGTTTTTACGGAGTAATGAGATTTTTGTGAAAGACTACAAGCGAAAGCACCTTGTGACTGATGCAAGCGGTGAAAAGACGCTTGACGAACACCCGGATGCGTGGATTATATTTGAAGTGGCCACATTCGGCACACTTTCCAAGATATACAAGAACCTTAACCACCAACTGCCCGAAAAATCAGCAATAGCCAATGATATGGGGCTGAATCTGCACAATGAACTTTCGGGATGGCTGGAAGCCATTTCATATATGCGCAACATAATCGCGCACCATTCCAGAATATGGAGTCGGAATATGGTCAAACGGCCTTGCGAAATTCATAATCCGCGAATGACATGGCTTTCCCGTCCATTGACTGAGGTACAGCAGAAAAAACCGTTCTATGTGATTACGGCAATGTTATATCTCTGCAATGCCATAGACGAGGGGCATACGTTCAAAGAGAAACTGCTGGCATTGTTTGAGGAGTATGCGGATGTGCCCATCTACAAGATAGGCTTCTTCAACCGCTGGAAAGAAGAGCCGATTTGGAAATGAAAAAAGTGCCTGTTTACAGGTGCGGAAAAACAAAAAGAGAAACAATCAATAAGCCTCCCGGGCGCGTCGCAAGACAGCATACTTGGGAGGCGTTCTTCATTTTAAGAGGTGACGGAGATTTTTTTCCGCCACCTCTGATTTTTTTATTTCTGCTGCAACAGGTGCTTTAGGTTTTCGTCGCCCGCGATGCGTTCCAGTTCATCCTGAACAATCAGTTTCACCTCTTCCTTGATGCGCCGGTAGTTCGCCTGCACCGTCTCTTTCATGCGGTCGTTGCCGTCCTCGTCCGTGAAGTCGGTAATGACAGGGATTTTCTTGTAGGCACTTTCTTCCCGTTTCACCTTCTCGGCATCCACCACAATCTCACAGTGAAAAATCTTCTGTTCGATACGTTCGTTGAAGTTGTCGGACACCGAGCCGACAAACATGCCCTGCGTAAGACCGGAAATCTTGCTCGGCGGGATAAGCGCGTCCATCTGCGTGTTGATGGAGGTGGAAACATCCTGCCGGTTGATGGAAATCGACTGCCGTTTCTACAACACCTTACCGAACCGCTCCGATAGTGTCTTAGCCGTTTCTCCTACCACCTGCCCGGAGAAGATGTTACCGACGGTATTCATCACTACTTTCGCCTCCTTGTCCCCGTAGTCACGCACCAGCTGGCTGAAATCCTGAAAGCCCAGACACACGGCAACCTTGTTGCTTCGGGCGGTAGCTATAAGATTGTCCAACCCTTTGAAATATATCGTCGGCAGCTCGTCTATGATGACCGACGACTTCAGCATCCCCTTCTTGTTGATGAGTTTCACGATACGGGAGTTATACAATCCGAGAGCCGCGCCGTAGATGTTCTGACGGTCGGGATTGTTGCCCACGCATAGGATTTTCGGCTCTTCGGGATTGTTGATGTCCAGCGTAAACTCGCTGTCCGACATCACCCAATAAAGTTGCGGGGAAATCATCCTCGATAGCGGGATTTTCGCCGACGCTATCTGCCCCATGAGCTGCTCCGCAGCCCCTCCAAGCCAAGCGTCCATGAACGGCGAAAGGTAGTTCTCCAGTTCCGGGTAAGAGGTAAGAATCGGGAAAATATCCTCGTACCGACGGTTCAGAAACTCGATAGCATGGAGAAACGTGCAAAACTTCCCGTTCTGATAGATTTTAAGATACCAGATAATACTGGCAAACAGAATGATAGGTGACTCCACGAAGAAGTCGCCCTGCTTTTGCACCCACGTTTTATTGAGGTTGAGCATTATTGTGTAGGCACTCTCATAGGCATCCGTAATATCTTCCATAAAATC
>JBGYWU010000216.1:0-3060 GCA_041842265.1 Candidatus Limimorpha sp.
AGAGCCCAAGAAGGAAAAATTCGATGCCAAGTCATTCATCTTCGGGCACACCGGCGACTCCTATTGTTTCCACATCACTGAAATCAAGGGAGAGCCCGTATGCGTGTGGCTGCCAGTCATCGTGAAATGCAAGGACGGCGGCTGGCACTGTTTCTCTTCGAAGCACATCTGCGAACTGAAAGAGGGCGAGACCTTCACCCACAAGGGTAGCGAATTCTACATCGCTCCCATCGATGCGATCCAATACCCCGGCAAATTGGTGGAACTGAAAGCTGGAGGCAGCCTTTCGCGGCCTTTCGACATCTCCTTCACCAAAAACGCATTCGGCATCTTCGTCGTGTGTATCTTCCTGTTGGCCTTCTTCCTGCCCGCTGCGCACAAGTACAAGAAAGACCCTATGGGGCGGCCCTCCAAATACCAAGGTTTGGTGGAATGGCTCACCTATACCGTCCTTGACGGCATCATCTGCCCCAACATTCGCAAGGAGAAAGTGAACAAGTTCGCACCTTATTTATTAACGGTGTTCTTCTTCATCTTCTTCGCCAACCTGTTCGGCCTCATCCCCTTCTTCCCCTTTGGCGCCAACGTGACGGGCAACCTCAGCATCACTTTGGTACTGGCCTTGATGACGTATTTCTTCGTAAACGTCTTCGGCAACCGTCATTACTGGAAAGAAATCCTTTGGCCTGACATACCCGTCTTCCTGAAAGCCTTCCCTCTGATGCCCATCATCGAGCTCATCTCCACCATCACCAAGCCTTTCGCCCTGATGGTTCGTTTGTTCGCCAACCTCCTTGCAGGCCACATTGTCATCATGGTACTCATGGCCCTGATTTTCATTGTCGGGGGCATGTATGGCGCCGGCATGGGCGGTGTGATGAGCATCGTTTCCGTCTTCATGACCATTTTCATGACCGCTCTGGAACTGTTGGTGGCCTTCATCCAAGCCTATGTGTTCACCATGCTGTCATCGATATTCATTGGAATGGCACAGGAAGCGCCCAAACACGAATAACCATGCAAGAAATCCTATACGACTATCCTACATCCAACAATCAATCAAATAGATAAATAAATTAATTACAACCATTCAACATTTAAATTTAATCATCATGTTATTATCAACCATTCTTGAAGCAGTATCGTACGTGCCGGGTTTGGCCGCTATCGCAGCCGCTATCGCAGTGTTAGGAGCCGCATTTGGCATCGGCAAAATCGGTCAAGCGGCCATGGAAGCCATGGCCCGTCAACCAGAAGCCGCCGATGGCATCCGTTCCGGCATGATCATCGCAGGCGCTCTCGTTGAAGGTGCAACGCTGTTCGCCATCGTTGTATGTCTGCTGGCCACTCTCGGCTAATCAACACGCAATCCCGCTTGGGGCCTGTCCCCTCCCTGCTTATGGGGGCAGGGGAGTAAGCCCCAAGCCTTAACCCTTTAAAAGACGAAACAATGGATCTATTTCTTCCTGAAAGTGGATTAGTGATATGGATGCTCATCGCATTCGTCATCGTGCTCATCATTCTGGCGAAAGCTGGCTGGCCGATGATTATGGGAGCTGTTGAAAAACGTAACGCCCATATCTCGGAGTCGCTGTTGGCCGCTGAAAAAGCCAACGACTCCCTTGCCGGCATCGAACAGAAACGGCAGGAGACCATAGCAGCGGCACAAGCTGAGCAAATCAAAATCTTGAAGGAGAGTCAGGACCTGAAGACCCAGCTCATCGAAGAAGCGAAAACGCAGGCACGCGTGGAAGCCGAGAAGATTGTTGCCGATGCCCGCCTTAAAATCGAGAAAGAGCAAGCCGAGGCCATGGCACAAGTTAAAAACGAAGTCATCGCTCTTTCTGTCGACATCGCCGAGAAACTGCTGCAGCGCGAACTGAGCGACAAGTCATCGCATAGCGCTTACATCGAGCAGCTGCTCAAAAACAACCCGTCCCGCATTGAAGCCTAGGCCATGGATAACGGAAAGATATCAGTGAGATACGCACGGGCTTTGTTCAATCTGGCCCAAGAACAGGACTGTGAAGAGGCCGTTTATGACGGCCTAACGCACTTTGCCCACAATTATCTCTTGGCCATCTCCCAGTTTAACGCGGTGCTGGCCGACCCTATCGTGACCCCGGAGGATAAGGTGAAACTCATTGAAATTGCCGTGGAAGTGCCCATGCACGACTGTCTGAAACAGTTTGTCGTCTTCGTGACCGAACAAAAACGTGAGGACAAAATGTTCTTCATCGCCATGAAATACATGGAGATGTATCGCACCAAGCACAACATCCTCAACACAAACGTCACCACAGCCGCCGAACTGCCCGAAGAAACCTACGAGCGCATCAAGGCCTTCATTAAGCAAACTTTCGACGCCGATGCCGAAATCGATGTCAGGATTGACCCCTCAATCATCGGCGGTTTCATCCTCGACATTGAGAACATAAGGATGGATGCGAGTGTGACAGGGCAGCTGAACGCATTGAAGAACAAATTAAAACAATAGCTGAAATACCGGCTCGTGGCTGTCAGCCAATAGCCCAACAATTCAACAATTGACTACGTCGAATTATCATTTCAACAGCCAACAATTCAACAATTCAACATAAATGTCAAACATCAAACCAAGTGAAATATCGAGCATCCTGCAAATGCAACTCCAAAAGATGAGCAACAAAGTTCAATTTGAGGAGATAGGCAAGGTGCTGCAAGTGAGCGACGGCGTGGCACGCGTATACGGATTGGACAAGGTGCAGTCGAACGAACTCGTTGAGTTTGAGAACGGCACCATGGGCGTGGTGCTCAACCTTGAGGAAGACAACGTCGGCGTGGTGCTGCTTGGCCCTACCGAGGGTATCAAGGAAGGCGAGACGGTGAAGCGCACCCGGCGCATTGCCTCCGTCATGGCGGGCGAAGGTATGCTGGGGCGTGTCGTGGACGGCCTTGGTCGTCCTATCGATGGCAAGGGGTACATCCAAGGCAAGACCTACGAAATGCCACTCGAGCGCAAGGCTCCCGGTGTCATTTTCCGCCAGCCCGTGAACCAGCCACTGCAAACAGGTCTCAAGG
>JBGYWU010000217.1:0-7946 GCA_041842265.1 Candidatus Limimorpha sp.
CTCCAATAATGACACCTCTGTATTTCCAGATGTCGCTCATGATGAAGCTCACCTCGGTCTTGGCAACATCGTATACTTTCACCTCCTTGATGCCTGCTTCGGCAGCGCCCCGAGCCACAATATCGGCCATGCGGGCAGTGTTGCCGTGCATCGAGCCATAGACGATGACCACACCTTCTTCGGACTCCTGCTTGCTCCATTGCGTGTGTTTTTTTAAAACCCAAGCAAGATTCGTGCGCCAAACCAATCCATGCGAAGGAGCTATCATATTGATTGCCAAACCACTCAGTTTTTCAATGGCTTTCAAGGCTGGCATGGCCACCTTGCCGACGATGTTTGCATAATAGCGACGCATTTCGTCCTCATAGAATGCCAAATTGACCTGGTCGTCGAAGATGCCGCCGTTCAAGGCGCCAAAGCCGCCAAAAGCATCGTTGGAGAACACGATGCCGCTGCTTTGCTCGTAGGTAACCATCGATTCGGGCCAATGCACCATAGGCACCATAAAGAACTGTAGGGTGTGGCTGCCGAGGATCAAAGTCTCGCCCTCGGTAACGATTTTCTTGTTTTCGACAGGACCATAGAATGCTTCCAATGGGGCGAAAGTCTTGGCGTTGCCCACCACCTGCACCTCTGGCCATTCTCGAAGCACTGCGGCCATGCTGCCGCTGTGGTCAGGTTCGTCGTGGTTGATGATAAGGTAGTCAACTTTGCGGCCTTGCAGCACCGACTTTACTTTACAGAGGTATTCCCCAAAGAAGTCGGCTTCCACTGGGTCGATAAGTGCAACTTTTTCATCCATAACGAGATAAGAGTTATAGGAAACACCATTGGGCAGTTCCATGTGGTTCTCAAACAGGTCGGTATGGCGATCGTTGACACCGACATAATAGATGTTCTCAGTAAGTTGTATGTGTTTCATTTGTACATTGTTTGCTGGATGAAGAAATTCCGTCGGCGATGGGAGAGGAGGGGTGGTTTGACAGGCTTGCGCCTTGTGGGCAGGCTCCGGATCAAAGATTTCCTCAAAATCCTCCTTGCCGTGTTTGCACAAAGGACATTCGATGTCATCGGGGAGGAAGTCGCCTTCGTATATATAGCCGCAGACCTTGCATATCCAACGCCTTTTTCCGTTCGTGGACAATGGAATTTGGGGTTGCGGCTTGATGTGGTGTTGGTAATAATCGTAAGTCAGAGAGGGCTTGTCGGAAAGCACTTGTGCGTCAACCACTTCAGCAACAAAAAGAGTGTGCGTGTCGAAATCAAGGCATTGCACGAGGTGACAAGCCAGATAAGAATTCACATATTTTGGGATGTAAAGCACTTGGTTCACAGCGCGATGCTCCTCTATACAGGTGGCGAACTTGTTCACCACACGTCCAGACTGGAAGCCAAAATGCTCGAAAACGGACATCGGTGTCTCGGTGGTCAGCACGGAAATGTTGAACAAGCCGGACTCTTTGATGAGGTCGTGCGTGTAGTTGCCTTTGTTGACTGCCACTGCAATAAAAAGTGGGGTGTTGGTCAGTTGCATCACAGTATTGACGATACAGCCGTTGTCGATTTCTCCGCAACGGCTGGTCAAGACGTAAAGCCCATAACCAATATTTAGCAATGCCTTGTTGTCCATTTGGTTTTTAATCGCAATATTTGTAAAGACACGGCAGGCCGTGTTTCTACAAGCATTCAACCTAATCCATTACGGAGAAACTGTCCTTACCAATGCCACAGAGGGGACAGATCCAATTGTCGGGAATGGATTCGAAAAGGGCGCCGGGGGCAATGCCGCCATCAGGATCGCCGACTTCGGGGTCGTAAACGTAACCGCATACGTCGCAAACATACTTTTTCATTTCAGATGTAATTTGAGGTTAATGAATGATTGAATAGAAATATCCCTAACACTTGACGAAACTCGGTCACATGGCTGCTCACGCTTAAAGGATATGCTGTATGGGTCTCGCCTCCTGTCTTGGTTAATAATTCTCGGCCCTGATCTGGAAGAAGGACTGCGGGTGGTCGCACACGGGGCATAATTTCGGAGCCTTCTTGCCGATGACGATGTGGCCGCAATTGGAGCATTGCCACATCATGTCGCCTTCGCGAGAAAAGACCATGCCTTCCTCGATGTTTCTCAGGAGTTTGAGATAGCGTTCCTCATGCTCCTTTTCGATTTTAGCCACCAGTTCGAAGAGCACGGCGATCCTGGTGAAGCCTTCCTCGCGGGCGGTCTTGGCCATGCCGGCATACATGTCGGTCCACTCATAGTTTTCGCCGGCTGCGGCATCCTTCAGGTTGGTTACAGTGTCGGGCACTTCGCCTCCATGCAAGAGTTTGAGCCAGATCTTGGCATGTTCTTGCTCGTTACGGGCTGTCTCTTCAAAAAGGTCGGCAATTTGGTTGTAACCTTCCTTGCGGGCCTTGGAAGCGTAGTAGGTATACTTGTTGCGGGCTTGCGATTCGCCGGCAAATGCAGCCATCAGATTGGCTTCTGTTTTTGAACCCTTTAATTCCATGATAAATTGTTACTTGTTGACTTTGAGTTAATTAAATAAAAACAGTATTTCAAATAGGATGGGAGCTAAACTTAGTTTTCGTGGCAAAATTAGTGTTTTTTTCTGAATTGCTACACAAATTATCTAATTTTGCAGCCCGTATGCATTGGAAAGTAAATCAAGAAAAGATAAAAGTAGCCGATTGGCCTGATGCCGAATGGCCTTCATATATTCCGAAGTATCATTTGCGCGACTTTGCGGCCATCGACTTTGAGGCAGCCAACGCTGAGTTGACCAGTGCCTGTAGCATGGGCTTGGTCATCGTGCGAGATGACGAGATAAAAGAAACTTTTTACAGCCTAATGAAGCCTAAGCCAAACCAATACGATTATTGGACATCCAAGGTGCACGGCATCACCTATAAGGACACAAACCACGCTCCGCTGTTTAACGAGGTTTGGGAGCAAGTCGCCTCAAAGGTTGAGGGACTTCCTATGGTTGCGCATGGGGTTTCATTCGATGAACGCGTGCTGAAAGCCTTGCACAAACTCTATAAGATCAAATACCCGAACTACAAATTTTACTGCACTCATTTAGGTTCGGAACTAATGGTACCCGATGTAGAGAACCACCGGTTGCAAACCGTTGCCAAACATTTTGGATACGACTTGACGAAACATCATCACGCATTGGCCGATGCCGAGGCTTGCGCCGTGATTGCGATGAACATATTTTAGCGGAGTGAAGAGTGTGGATTGGGGAGTGGTGGATGTGGAGGTTTTTTGGAGATAGATGTGTAATATTGGAAAGATTGTATTTAACATAATGTTGATTATATTCTAAAATGGCTTTCAAAATTTTACTTCTTTTTTCTTGCCAATACCAAAATGATGATTACTTTTGCAGTTTGAATTGATATGGATTGCAGTGCATCTCAAATAATTGAATTATAAATCATTAATACACATACCATGGAAATTACAGGTAAAGTCGTAAGACTGGGAAATCTCGTTGAAGGGACCAGCGCTCGTGGCCCTTGGCGCAAACAAGAGCTCATCATCGAAACGGAAGAACAATATCCCAAAACGGTATGCCTTATCTGTTGGACGAATCAAATTGACGAGATTCAGGCGTTCGCGCCAGGCCAAACCATCAAAGCACAGATTGAAATTTCATCCCGTGAGTTCAATGGCAAATGGTACACCGACGTGCGCGTGTGGCGCTTCGATCCGGTTGGTGCGGCCACTCCCATGGGCGGTCCCGCTCAACCCGCTGCACAAGCTCCGCACCAAACACCGTCTAATGTGCCTACGCCCGGCTCTGACCAATACGTGCCCATAGAGGATAGCGTTGACGACCTGCCATTCTAACATTATGTTGAACAATACGTTGGGAACGGATACGATTTGTGCCCTTGCCTCACCACAAGGCATGGGCGCAATTGCTTTGGTGCGTGTCTCGGGGCCTAAGACTTTCCCTATTGTGGCATCTCTGTTCCAATATCACTGCAAGTCACTGCAAGTCAATGAAATAATTTCAAATAAGGCTTATTTTGGATACCTCATTAATAATAAGGATGAGTTTCTTGACGAGTCCATCGTGACATTTTATCGGGCCCCTCATTCATTCACGGGCGAAAACACAGCCGAAATTAGTGTTCACGGCTCCGTGTATGTCCAACAAAGGCTTTTGGAAATCCTTATCGCCAACGGTTGCCGCATGGCTGAGGCCGGCGAGTTCTCGTGTCGTGCCTTCGTCAACGGAAAGCTCGACCTCGCACAAGCCGAAGCCATAGCCGACATCATCAGTTCTGAGAGCAAAGCCGCACATCGAGTGGCCATCAACCAATTGCGTGGAGGATTTTCAAAAGAACTTCAAATACTAAGGTCAAAACTATTGGAAATCACTTCATTAATTGAACTTGAATTGGATTTCAGCGAGGAAGATGTTGAATTTGCCGACCGAAACAAACTAAAAGCATTGTTGACGCAAACTTTGACCCATGTCGATCAGCTGAAAGACTCTTTCCGCTTGGGAAATGCCATCAAAAATGGCGTTCCTGTTGTCATTGTAGGTCAAACGAACACCGGCAAGAGCACCCTGCTCAATGCCTTGTTGGGCAAAGACCGCGCCATAGTTAGCGACATTGCCGGCACCACACGCGATACCATTGAAGAGAATTTGAACATTGGTGGCATCGTGTTCCGTTTCATCGACACCGCAGGTCTCCGCAATACCGAAGAAGCCATTGAAAAAATTGGCATTGAACGCGCATACCAAAAGATGGCCGAAGCCAGCCTTATCATAGGCATGACTGACGCCACCAAAGGTTATGGTGCGGTATTGGCAGCCGCTGAAGAAATCAAGGAGAAAGTGAATTTGAAACAGCAGCAAATCATCCTTTGCATCAACAAGGTGGATACCCTTGCCGACAAAGGAGCCGAGCTGATGAGCGAGTTGCGCACCGACTTGGATAACGATGATATCATGGTCATCTGTCTCTCCGCCAAGCACCGTTTCGGACTGAATGACTTGTACAACGCCATAAAACACAACCAGTCCCTCGCCTCCCCCGATGCCACTTTGGTTACCAACGTGCGGCACTATGAGGCTTTGACCCATGCAAGTGAAGCACTTGTTAGAGTTAAAGGAGGACTTGAAATGAATATTCCTACCGACTTGGTTTCTCAAGACTTGCGCGAAGCATTGTATTATCTTGGCAGTATCACTGGCGAGATTACAACAGATGAAATCCTTGGAACAATTTTCTCTAGATTCTGTGTCGGAAAGTAGAGCGCAATTCCAGCACGATTTCAAAGAGTATTTCAGCGGTATCGATTTCGTATTGGGATAGTATGCTGCCATTAAGTTTCGTATACCATCATTTTTTTTTTGATGCAATACTTTTCCAATACTGAATTAATACTGTTTTTGTGTTGTTATTTTGTTACCCGCATGGGAAAAGTAACAAAAAGGAAACAAAATTCAACGCATTATGGCCAAGGAAAAGAGAATCAAGGAGCCTATCAAGTTAAGGCAGAAGAAAATCGCTGACGGCAATGTCAGCCTATACCTCGATATATATTGGAACGGGAAACGGAGCTACGAGTTCCTGAAGCTGTACCTGATTCCCGAACGCACCAAAGAGGATAAGGAAAAGAATCGGCAGACCCTTCAGCTCGCCAATTCAGTGAAGGCGAAACGCATTGTTGAAATGCAAAACGGGTCTTTTGGCTTCAAGTCGGACTTTGCCACCGATACCCTATTCTTCGACTATTATAGGGCGATGTGCCAAAAGAGGCTCGGGGCTGAAAGCAGGAGCAATTGAGGGAATTGGCTTTCGTGCCTCCACCACCTGAAAAGGTATGAGAAAAACGATAGAATCACCTTTGCCGAAATCACCCCTGAATGGGTCGAGGGCTTCAAGGAATATCTTGATGACGATGCACGGGCATGGGAACACGACAAACGGAAGCGCGACAAGGAAAAGCCGCTGGCACGCAATTCCAAGTTGTCGTACTTCAACAAGCTGCGGGCTTGCCTGAATCAGGCTTTTGAGGATAGGATTATACCGATGAACCCGTGCCGTGGGGTTGAGAACTTCAAGGCCGAGGAAGGAACGAGGATGTACCTGACCATTGACGAAGTGAGGAAAATAGCCCAAACGGAATGCGAGTACCCGCGAATCAAGGACGCATTCCTTTTCAGTTGCCTGACGGGTTTGAGACGGAGCGACATATTGAGGTTGCGCTGGGGCGATGTGTTCACCCAAGGCGACTACACGCGAATCATATTCAGGCAGAAAAAGACCAAAGGCCAGGAATACCTCGACATCACCGACCAAGCCGCCGCGTTGATGGGCGAAAGAGGCGACCCAGCGGACTTCGTGTTTGAGGACATCCACTCCCCCACCTGCACCAATGGGCGGTTCAGGAATGGGTGTTGCGTGCCGGAATCAATAAGAAGATTACATTCCATTGCGGCCGTCACACCTTCGCCACGATGATGCTTGACATCGGGACGGACATTTACACGGTGTCGAAGTTGCTGGGGCATAAGGAGCTGTCCACCACCCAAATCTACGCCAAGGTGCTTGACAAAAACAAGCAGGCCGCAGTTTCCAAGATTCCCGATGTGCTGGGCGATGATGAGGAAACGGTTTGGCGGCTTGATGGTTAGCCAAACATCTGACCGTTGCCCGTCATCAGCCAATAGGCCGAAATGTGGTATTTTTCCACCAAAGGCAGCATCCAGCCGACCTCAAAGAAGCCCCTATTGCGGTCTTTTCGCTGCATATAGTAGTGGGGTTTCTCGATGCCGTTATCCTTGCAGTAGTCGGAAATGCTGATTAGTTTCTCGGCCTTGCAAGCGTCCATTGCCTGATAGAACCTTTCCATGATGGCCAATGTGCCTTCGCTGTAAACCCGCCGCCTACTCATTGATTTTGGAGTTTAGCCAAAGGGCGGTTTCGTATAGGTATTCAAGTTCATCGGTGGGCTGGTCGGCAATCTTGGCACGGTCGATGGCCGTGCCGATTTGGAGGACGATTTCGGAAGACTTTTCCGAAAGCAAGTCCTCCTTTTTTATATAGGACTTCATCAGGTCGATGAGGTAGTACGATAGTTGCTTTTCCATTTTACTGATTGTATGGTTTGAAGATTATGCCCCAATAACGGGCGTTGATTTCATAACTGCCGACCAACATGGTTGCATCCACAGTTTCAAGGGCGTTGATGTAGTAGTCGGTTGTCAAGTGGGTGTATTGGTATTTGAATCGTTCGGAAATATAGCCCTTGGCCTCCTCGTCATAGGGGTTTGTGAATATTGCCTCATATTCCGAAACCTTATCATCTTGGAAATGGACTTCGATGCAATCGGGATAATTGCCGTTGAAATAGTAACCATACACTTTGCCATTGAACTGGGAATAGTCGGGCTCCCCCATTGCGGCCACAACGGCCTCCCTTGAATCGCCAAAGGTGATATTAGGAGCCGTGAATTGATTGAAACGGGGCTTTACATCGATGGTGATGTGCTTCGTATCGGACGCGTTGCTGACATTGATTGTTGTAGTGCCAACGAACCTTGCCTTGATGATGCCTTGCGGTGACACGGTGGCATGATATTCATTGTCCGAAGAATAAGACATCGGAGAATTGGATGCCGCCTGAATGGTGTATTCATCATCCTTGAATAATGAAACCGATGTTTCCGAAATCGTTAGGGAATCGGTAGGGTTATCGTTTGATGGGTTTGGGTCTTTGGTGCATCCCGTCACGGCCAATAAAGTGGCCAATATAATGATTATCCTCTTCATAGTAGAATTGCTTTATTGATTATCTGAGCGATTTCGATGAATGAACTTTCTTTGTTTGATGCTGATTTCAGTGATTTTTGAAGGTCTAAAAGCGTTTGAAAGCGTTTTGACTTGGGAGCGTTTTCACCGATAAA
>JBGYWU010000218.1:0-7000 GCA_041842265.1 Candidatus Limimorpha sp.
AAGGCTTTGATGTTGCCGTATTCGAGGTGGAGCGGCGCGTTTTTTTTCAGCATGAAATCCACTGCGGTGATGACGTATTGACCTCTCAGCTGGGTCTTGAAAATGCTGTTTCGATAGCCAAAAGCACATTCTTTGTTGTCGAAAATGCGCTTTCTGCCTGTCTCAATGTGAATGGCTTCGCATTGCAAGAAACTGTCTTTCAGTTCAATGCCGTAGGCGCCAATATTCTGCACAGGTGCTGCCCCAACCTTGCCGGGGATGTGGGCGAGGTTTTCCACACCGTAAAAGCCTTTGGCGACCATTTGTTTCACGAACTCAGGCCAGTCCTCTCCGGCTTGGGCACGGACGACCACTTTGTCGTCTTCATCCACAATTTGTTTGATGCCTTTGTTGTTGACGTAAACCACCAAGCCATCAAACACGTCTTCTTGGAAAAGGATGTTGTTTCCTCCGCCGAGAATCAAAGTCTTATGCTTTTTAGATTCTCCGCTTTCAATGAGCCTTTGCAGGTCGGTGACTTTATTGATTTCCGTGAATTGCTTAGCAATGACATCAAAGCCGAAGCTGTTGTGGGTTTTGAGGCTAACGTTGGTTTTCATGCTGCAAAAATAAGCAATAGAACTTAAGTATGTTCGTCTGACGGAAAACATTCGTACCTTTGCCGCATGAAACGCGCCATCGTATCTGTGATTAACGACCTGGTTACGGACCAGAGGGTGAACAAGTCATGCCGTACTTTGCAAAAGGCAGGATATGAAGTGCTTTTGGTTGGAAGGAAGCAGCGCAAGAGTCCGCCGATGGACGAGCGACCCTACAGCACGAAACGGATGAAACTGCTCTTCGAGAAAGGGCCCCTTTTCTATGCCGAATACAATATCCGCCTGTTTTTCTTCCTGTTGTTTCATCGTGCCAACCTTTTGCTCTCGAATGATTTGGATACGATTTTGCCGAATTATTTCGTATCGCGCCTGAAAGGTATTAAGATGGTGTTTGATAGTCACGAGTACTTTACCGAGACACCTGAGTTGGTAAATCGTCCCAAGGTGCAGCGCGTATGGAAACGTATCGAGGGTTTCGTGGTGCCCAAATTGGACGAGATGATCACCGTGTGCGACAGCATCGCCGACCTGTTCCATGAGGAATATGGTGTCAAATGCCATGTCATCCGTAATATCCCACCACGCAAGGCCTTGCCACCAGTGGGCGACAAAACAGCATTGGGTCTGCCCACGGACAAGCACCTGTTGGTTTTGCAAGGCTCGGGCATCAACATCCAGCGTGGGGCCGAAGAATTGGTACAAGCGATGCAATGTCTCGACGATTGCCTCCTGATGATTATCGGTGGCGGCGACGTGCTGCCAACCTTAAAGGGAATGGTGAAGCAAATGCAAATCACCGACCGTGTACGCCTCTTCCCGCGTATGCCATACCAGCAGATGATGGCCTACACGCAACTGGCAGAGTTGGGCTTTTGCCTCGACAAGGACACCAACCTCAATTATCGCTTCAGTTTGCCCAACAAACTTTTCGACTTCATCCAAGCCGGTGTCCCGATAGTGGCTTCGCATCTGACAGAAATAGAGAGGATTGTCAGACGATATGATATTGGCCTATTCATAGAGAACCATAACCCCAATACCATTGCGGCCACGATTCGTGGGGCATTGTCAGACGGGGAACGTAGGGAAAAATGGAAACGGAATTTGCAGGTTGCGGCACAAGATTTGTGCTGGGAAAATGAAGAGCAGAAACTGTTGGAAATCTATCAACACTATGACAGAAAGACATCTCCATATCATCACTTTCGATGTGCCATACCCCGCAAATTATGGCGGTGCCATTGATGTGCTTTTCCGCGTGAAGGCACTTTCCGAAGCCGGTGTAAAAGTTCATTTGCATTGCTTCGAATATGGCCGGGGCGAGCAGGAAATCCTAAAGCGTTGCCATGAAGTGAAATATTATAGGCGCAATACATCATTCGCCAAACAGCTGAGTCTCACCCCTTTCATCGTCAACTCCCGCCGCTCTGAGGCGTTGGTGCAGGACCTGTTGAAAGATGATTATCCCATCCTTTGCGAAGGCCTGCATTGCACTTCGGTGCTTTCAGACAAACGACTGAATGGCAGGTCGATATTTGTCAGGGCACATAACGTAGAACATGACTATTACAAAGGGTTGGGCGATTCTGAGAAATGGGGATGGAAGAAGTTTTTCTATCTTGCAGAGGCATGGAAACTGAAGCGTTATGAGCCTATTTTGAAGAAAGCGACAGGTGTTTTTGCCATATCTCAAAAAGACGCGGATTATTTCTTGAAAATGGAACTGAATGTAACACCGGTTCCCGGCTTCAGTGCCGCCGATGCGGTATGCTCAGAGAAGGGCAGGGGAGAATATGTCTTGTATCATGGCAATCTTTCTGTCCGTGAAAACGAGGATGCGGCTAAATGGCTGATTGAAAATGTTTTTTCCGCAATTGACACACATTGTGTCATCGCAGGCTTGAATCCTGCCGAAAACTTGAGGAAATTAGCTGCAAGATATTCTAACGTGACTTTGGTCGCCAATCCCGATGATGCTGAGATGATAGACCTTTTGCGCCAGGCTCAGGTCAACATTTTGGTGACCAACCAACCTACCGGATTGAAACTGAAGCTGCTTACCGCGCTGTATAATGGCCGGTTTTGTCTGGTCAATTCGGATATGGTGAGAGGCACATCTTTGGAATCTTTATGTATTGTGGCCAATGAACCCGATCAGATGGTCGCTGAAATCAACCGTTTGATGGATGAAGATTTTTCCGAGAAGGATATTGAGGAGCGCGATGACAAAATGCGTAAGATTTATGACAACGAGGCCAATGCGATGAAAATAATTGGTGCCATCCGCAAAGAAGCCGCCAGCTGGATCGGGGATGGCTTTTGACTCACTCCATTTCAGAGCAGACCACTGTTCCGTTTTTGCAATTGGCAATGCGGGATGGATATTTCTGCATGAGGGTGTAGTTGTGGGTGGCCATCAGAACGGCTTGACCGTTCTCGCTGATGCGGCGTAGCAGTTTCATCACTTCAAGGGTGGTGTCGGGGTCGAGGTTGCCGGTGGGTTCGTCGGCAAGGATGGCATCTGGAGCGTTGAGGAGTGCCCTGGCGATGGCGACACCTTGTTGCTCACCTCCCGACATCTGATGGGGCATACATTTCCTTTTGTCGGCTAATCCCACCAATGCGAGCACTTCATCGATGCGTTTCGAGATTTCCACCCGGTCGGTCCAGCCTGTGGCTCCCAATACAAAAGAGAGGTTCTTTTCGACTGTGCGGTCAAAGAGCAGCTGAAAATCCTGGAAAACAATGCCTATTTTCCGGCGCAGGTAGGGAATGTCTTTTTTGCGCAGTCGTGTGAGATCGTGGCCTGCCACGCGCACGATTCCGTCACGGGCAGGTATCTCGCCGTACAAGGTCTTCAGCAATGATGATTTCCCGCTTCCCGTGCGACCGATGAGGTAGATGAACTCGCCTTTGTTCAGTGTAAGGTTGATGTTTGACAGGACGAGATTTTCTCCATGGAATATTGACGCGTTTTTGATTTCGATGATGGGCTCTGGCATACTGTATTGTTTTTATATCTGAATTATTGTTTTGAACGGGTATTCGATACTGCGGCTTTGGTATCAGAATTTGATGTATGGCATAATTCAACATCACCAACTCCCTGAGGCTCCGCCTCCACCAAAGCCACCTCCACCAAAACCGCTGAAGCCACCTCCACCTCCACCACTGGAACCTCTGAAACCGCCTCCCATTGGAATCCAAATGTTTCGAGAACCATTTCTGGTATAAGTTGATTTGGGGCTCCTGAAAATGAGGATGATGGCGATGATGAAAATGATGATGAACCATAATGGGAAATCGCCATTTTCGGCGTATTCGTCTTGGGTGAACTTGCCTGAGCAAAGGTCCATGACGACATTGACAGCCTTGTCAATTCCTTGGTAATAGTCGTCTTCAGAAAATGAGGGAATCATTTCCTTATCAATTATGCGCTTGGCAGTGGCGTCGGTGACATATTCCTCAATACCGTAGCCTGTCCTGATGGTCGCCTGGCCTTTGCTGCTGCCTTTCTTGGGCTTGACCACGATCACTGCTCCATTGTTCTTGCCTTGTTGACCAACACCCCACGAATGTCCGATTTGGGTGGCATATTGTTCGATGGAATAGCCTTGCAGGTCATCTACGAGTAAGACTAGGATTTGTGTTGATGTGCTGTCATTGTATGCCACCAATTTGTGTTCCAAGGTGTAAATTTGTGTAGTGCTCAAGGTACCCGTATAGTCGTTCACAAGACGTGGCGGGTTTGATGGTCTGGGCAGTTGGGCTTTCAGTGATGTGCCAAATGTGAGCAATACGAGAATCAGCCGCAGCGTCAGCGCATATTTTTGTCTATCAGTTGTTTCCATATGAGATGTCGTCTGGGATTTCGTTGATGTCGTCGGAGTGGTAGGGGAAGTAAGTCTTAAGTTTCTCGCCACAACGCATGATGCCTTGCTCCAAACCGTCGGCGAAGCGGCCTTCCTTGAAGTGGTTCAGCATCAAGTCTTTCACGTCGCTCCAGAAGCCGTCCTCCACGACCTTGTCGATGCCTTCGGCGCCTAGGATGGCGAATTTGTGGTCGTGGACTGCCAGATAGATGAGCACGCCGTTGCGTTGTTGTGTCTTGTTCATCTTCAATCGGTTGAAAACGAGTAGACTGCGTTTTTCCACATCGCCACGGCAATGTTTCTCAATGTGTACCTTGATTTCGCCCGAGGTGTTGAATTCGGCCTGTCGGATGGCCTCCACCACGCGGAGGTCTTCCTCGCGACTCAGTATGTTGATGGGGGTTGGCATGACTCCACTAATTTTCTGGCAAAAATAATCATTTGTTTGTTATGACGGCCAACAAAGTCATAATAATTGGCTATGAATCTTATTTCCGAAACATCAAGGTTGTTTTATGTCGAAAGAAATCCTAATTTTGCAGGCTGAAAAATATCAATGAATTATTCTAGTAATACAAAAATTTATTCAAATGAAAAGAGTCTCCTTATTCTTATTCTTCGCATTGCTCAGCATCGGACTGCTTCAAGCAAACCCGGTAGATGTCGCATCTGCCAAGGCGATGGCCCAAAAGTTCGCTGTTTCGGCGCTTGGCCTGGTCCCAACTGAACTCAATCTCGTCTATTCGGCTTCCAACGACCGCGGCGAAGACTGCTTCTATGCGTTTAACATTGGGCAGTCCGGGTTTGTCATTGTCTCCGCCGATGATTTCTTTCGTCCGATAGTGGGCTATTCCGACGAGGGCGTTTTTGAGACCGAAAACATGTCGCCCGAACTGGCGTTCTATCTTGACATGCTCGTAAAAGGGCGAAGCATTTCCCGGATTGACCGCCAAAGTGCTGAAGTGGCCGCAGAATGGGACGCGATTCGAAAAAATGGCCGCCTGATTTCATACAATGGAGGGAAACGTGCAGAATATCTTGTCAAATTGAAATGGAACCAGAACTATCCTTACAACTACTATTGTCCCCCGGCTTCGTCAGGCCCCGGTGGTAGGGTGTATGCGGGTTGTGTGGCTACCGCAATGTCGATGATAATGAAATATTGGGATTATCCCACATGCGGGCAAGGTTCACATACACACATCGGACAGACGATCAACTTCGGTGAAACGACTTATGACTGGGCCAACATGCCCAACTCCATCAGCAGCAGTTCGACTCAAGAGCAGATCGACGCTGTGGCCATACTGATGTACCATTGCGGAATGGCGGTAGATATGAACTATTCCGCCAATGGCAGCGGCGCCTATTCCCAAGACGTGCCGGATGCGGTAAGGAATTATTTCTTGTACGGACAAGACGTGGAGCATCGCAATCGTGACAGTTATTCCCTTGAGGATTGGCAGAACATGCTGAAAGAGTCTTTCGACAAGCTTTGGCCCGTTTACTATTCGGGCTGCAGCGAATCGGGCTGCCACGCTTTCGTGTGTGACGGTTACAATGACAATGACCTTTTCCACTATAACTGGGGATGGAGCGGCAGCGGAAACGGATGGTATGTGATAGACGGAATCAACTATCACTATAACGCTGCTGCTATTTTTAACTTTGTCCCATACACTGTATATAATAACGCGCCACAGACACCTTCCGACTTTTCAGTTTCGGCGAATGGCGATTTGGATTTCTCAGCTACTTTGAGCTGGACAAATCCGACAGCAACTGTGCTGGATTCGGTGATCTCAACAATTGACAAGATTGTTGTTTCCCGCAACGGAGAAATCGTTTACGAAGTGGAAGATGCGACCCCGGGCATGGCCATGTCATATACTGACCACTGCGGACTTCCGGCAACGGTCAACTATTCAATCTATGCCGTCTGCCAAGATGTCAAAAGCGAAGAATCTTATGCCAAGAACATTTTCTTGGGCTCATCCTGCCAATGGACGGTCAATACAGAAGCGGTTAGCGGAGGATGGCGCGGGGGAACTCTTTCGTTCTTCAATGCCGAAGGGATCTGTTTCGGGAAAGTTACTTCATCGGCTTCCGGAACACAATCTTGGCCTGTGAATGTTCCCAAAGGACAGATTTATTTTTCCTGGCAGGCTCCCAGTGCCTCCACCACCTTGTCGTTTTCCATTCTTGACAGTGAGTCTCACCCTGTTTTTGCCTTTTCCGGAAATTCTGATGACATGCCCGAAGGCATTTTTTATGAATTGAGCAATTCATGCGGCTTCGAGGATGCTTGTGATGCTCCTTTCAATGCAGTAGTTGTTCCGAACGGCGATGACGCGGTGCTTTCCTGGGATGGCTATGCACCTACAGGGTATGGTTTCGCCATCTATCGTGACGGCAAACTCTACGCGATGGCCCGCAACGGAGAAATCGTTTACGAAGTGGAAGATGCGACCCCGGGCATGGCCATGTCATATACTGACCACTGCGGACTTCCGGCAACGGTCAACTATT
>JBGYWU010000219.1:0-10313 GCA_041842265.1 Candidatus Limimorpha sp.
AAATTTCTTCAACTTTTTCTTCGCATCACAACGAAGAGAGGCTGTTTTTTCAAAAATAGACTATCTTTGCAGCTAAATCAATAGACATGGCAGAACAGATTCTTCAGATAGAAAATGTTGACCCCAAGGAACTTCATGGCCCCAACGACAAGTATTTGGAGCTGTTGAAGAGCATGTTCCCCAAGTTGAAAATCATTGCACGCGGCGACTTCGTGAAGGTGATTGGAGATGACGATGAGATAGAATATTTCACCAACCGTTATGAAGCTCTGATGCTTCAGTTGGAACGTTTCGGCAAACTCACCGCGCAGGCTGTGGAAGACATTATGATGGCCAGCTCCGACACTGAGTTGCAACAAAAGATGTCGGAAAGCGATGTGCTCGTGTTCGGCCGTAACGGCGTGCCGGTCAAGGCCATCACCGCCAACCAGAAACGCATGGTGAGCGCTTCCGAACATAAAGATCTCATTTTTGCCGTCGGTCCTGCTGGCACCGGCAAGACCTATACCGCCGTGGCTTTGGCCGTCAGGGCTTTGAAAGCCAAGCAGGTGAGAAGAATCATATTGACCCGTCCTGCCGTCGAAGCCGACGAGCATTTGGGCTTTCTCCCCGGCGACCTGAAAGACAAGCTTGACCCCTATCTCCAGCCCCTCTATGATGCCCTGCGCGACATGATACCTTCCACAAAATTAGACGGTTATATGGAAGACCGCACCATCGAGATTGCGCCTTTGGCATTCATGCGCGGACGCACCCTGGACCATGCCTTCGTCATCCTTGACGAGGCACAAAACGCCACGCGCAGCCAACTGAAGATGTTCCTCACCCGAATGGGGCGTTCGGCCAAGTTCATTGTTACCGGCGACATCACCCAAATCGACCTGCCGCCCAAAACGCCCTCGGGACTGCCCCAGGCCATGGAAGTGCTGAAAGGTGTGAAAGGAATCGAGTTCATCTGCCTTGATGACAAGGACGTGGTGCGGCATAAATTGGTGACAGATATCATCAATGCATATAAGCAGCATATTGAAGAAGAAAAAGGAGAACAAGCTGGAGAAGTATTGCCACTTGGGAATGAAGCTTTTCAAAAGATAACAGTTCCCGAAGGATGACCATCGGCAAATACAGCAAAACCAACTACCCACATCCCGTTGGGACGAACCGTAGGTAAAAAACAATATGCCAACCACTTGCATCCCTTAGGAACGCTCCTTACAGAATCGACAACAACCATCAAAAACATAAACAGCAATGAACGCATTAACCAGAACAGATTACAACTTTCCCGGACAAACCAAGGTCTATCACGGCAAAGTCCGCGACTGCTATTTCATCAACGATGAATTCATGGTGATGGTCGCCACTGATCGCATCTCGGCTTTCGATGTCATCCTCCCGAAAGGTATTCCTTATAAAGGACAAGTGCTCAACCAGATAGCCGCCATGTTTCTCGATGCCACCGCCGACATCGTTCCCAATTGGAAGCTCGCCACTCCTGACCCGATGGTCACGGTTGGTCGTTTGTGCAAGCCTTTCCCCATCGAAATGATCATTCGCGGCTACCTCACAGGCAGTTCGTGGCGCACCTACAAGAACGGACAACATACCATCTGTGGCGTGCAAATTCCCGATGGCATGAAAGAACACCAACGTTTTGCAGAGCCCATCATTACCCCGACAACCAAGGCCGAGGAAGGCCACGATGAGGACATCTCACGAGAAGAAATCATCACCAAGAACCTCGTTAGCGAGAAGGACTACGCTCAGATTGAGGATATTACAAGAAAGCTCTTCCAACGCGGCACAGAGATAGCCGCCAAGCAGGGACTTATTCTTGTCGATACCAAATACGAGTTCGGCAAGATTGGCGACCAGATCGTGCTGATGGACGAAATTCACACCCCAGACTCGTCACGCTACTTCATCGCAGACCAGTATGAGGAACGCTTTGCCAAGGGCGAGCCACAGGTGCAACTCTCAAAGGAGTTTGTGCGCGAGTGGCTGATGTCCAACGGTTTCCAAGGCAAGGAAGGACAGCAAATGCCTGAGATGACGCCTGAATATGTGAACAGCGTTTCGGAACGCTACATCGAGCTTTACGAGAAAGTCACCGGACACAAATTTGAGAAGGCACCAGACTCGGAAGACCTGGTGAAACGCATTGAGAATAATGTGATGGATTACTTGAAGCTGTAAAACAATCAGGCCAACAATGACAAAGCCAGGATCATAAAAAATCCTGGCTTTGTTTGTTATCGATTTATTGCTGTCCGGTAAACCCAAAACGGGCATTAGGCTTCAAGATGCTTTTTTATATTGGATTTCTAATGACTGCCATTAGAAATTGAAGTTTACAAACTTCTGTTATTCAATTGTTTTCGGAATGAACTACAACTTTTGCTTTTCTAATGACCGATTTGGGTTTAAACCATCGATAATTAGTAAAATATGAAAAGCCCATTACAAACTTTTCTTATTGTATTTTAAGCGTTCATGCTGCAAAACGATGCGATAATCGTGTCTTTTTGTTGTTATTCTGCAAATCCTTTCACCACGTCTTCGGTCATCCGTTGTACAGTCCATTCGTCCAAGGGAGCGGCTCCGGTGGAACGGTAGAAAGCCAATGAAGGTGCGTTCCAGTCGAGGCAAATCCATTCCATGCGACCGCAATTGCGTTCCACAGCGATGTGTGCCAGATATTTTAGGAGCGCCTTTCCGTAGCCTAAGCCACGTTTCTCCGGGATGATGAATAAGTCTTCCAGATAAAGTCCCTTACGGCCTACAAAGGTCGAGAAATTGTGGAAAAACAGGGCGAAGCCAATAACCGCGCCGTCTTCTTCGGCGAAGACCACCTCGGCCGCTTTCTCCACGAAGATGGAATTGTAGATGGTGGCCTCGTCGGCAATGACTTCGTCGGAGCATTTCTCGTATGCGGCTAATTTCTTGATGAATTCAAGGATCAGGCCGGCTTCGTTTTCTTTTGCGGGACGGATAGCGAAATTTCTCATAGCAAATGTATGTTTCAAAATAGCGCAAGGCGTGTTGGATTACTTTTTATTGTTTTTTATGTCAACTACAAACTCTTCAGCCACTTCCACTGGAAAATGAGCATATAAAACACGCCAATGGAGATGGCGGCATCAGCTATGTTGAAGATGGGGCGGAAGAATATGAAATGTCCGTCTGGACCGAAAAAGAAGCTAGGCAGCCAGGTGGCGTTTTCTCGCGGTACATCGATGATGGGGAAGTAGAGCATGTCGACTACCTGACCATGCAACCAGCCGGCATAGCCGCCTCCCTCGGGGAAGAGTGTCGCCACTTGGGCAAAGCTGCTCTCACCGAAAATCCTCCCGTAAAACACGCTGTCGATGATGTTGCCCATGGCACCTGCCGTGATAAGGGCGAGGCCGAACAACACACCGAACTTGGTGCCTTTCTTCGATTGGTTGACTAATATCCAAAACAAGGCAATGATGGCGATGATCCTAAAGAGGCTCAAGGCCAGCTTCCAAAATCCGCCTCCGTCTAGCCAACCAAAGGCCATGCCGTTGTTTTCGACAAACAACAGCTTGAACCATCCTCCGATGACAGGAATCTCCTCACCTAGGGTCAAATTCGTCTTGACCCAAACCTTGAGGATTTGGTCAAGCATCAGTACGATAACAATCACCAGAAACGACCAAACCAGACCGCGGTTACCTCGCTTTTTCACTTTTTCTTCAGTTTAGCGTCTAAGCAGCGTGTGGTGATGGGCACGCAGCGCAGTCTTTCCTTGGGTATGAGCTTTCCGGTCTCGCAGCACACGCCGTATGTCTTGTTCTCGATTCGCATAAGTGCAAGTTCGAGGTTATGGATGTATTTCTCCTGACGAGCAGCAAGCTTTGCGTTTTCTTCTTTCTGCGCCACGGCATAACCGTCTTCCAACACTTTGAAAGTGGGGGCCGTGTCGTCGGTGCTGTGCTCTCCACCGGAGAGGTTGGCCTGCAAGGTCTCCAGACTTGCTTTGGCCTGTTCGAGCTTTTCGAGTATCAGGTTTTTGAATTCCTCGAGGTCTTCATCGGAATAGCGCACTTGTGATGCTTTCTTGTTATCTTCCATGATTGTGTGTGTTTATGATGTTTGTTTGACACGATTTCGTGTCTAAACAAACATGATTATCGTTTTTGAATTTTTAATTTTACGCTAATGCCCTCCACCAGTTCCTCTGCCTCAACGTCATCCAAGGCATCCGCAGCAGTGATGGTGGCTAGGGTTTCGCTGCAGATATAGTCGCCGAACTGTTTCACGGCAGCATCCGTCTTTTCGTTTTTCTCAATGAAGAGTTCGATACGGTCGGTAACTTCAAAGCCGCCGTTCTTGCGGAGGTTTTGCACGCGGTTGACGATTTCGCGGGCAAGGCCTTCCTGCATCAATGCACTGGTGATGGTCATGTCCAAGGCTACGGTGAGGTCGTCTTGCGAGGTGACTGCCCAGCCAGGGATGTCTTGTGTAGAGATGAGGGCGTCTTCGAGGGTCAGTTCAATCTCAACGCCATCCACATCCAAGCGGCTGCCGCAGTTTTTCTCAAATCGGTGGATTTCGCCCTGGCTCATGTTGGCGAAATAGGCCTGGATTTGCTTCATCTGCTTGCCGTATTTCTTTCCCAAGGTCTTGAAGTTGGGTTTCACGTTTTTCACCAGGATGTCGTTGTCGGGCGAGAGGAACTCGATTTCCTTGATGTTGACCTCGCTCATGATGAGGTGTGACACCTTCTCGATTTGTGCCTTCATTGTCTCATTGGTGACGGGAATCATAATCTTAGACAGGGGCTGTCGCACGCGGATGTTGGCTTTCTTACGCAGCGATAGCACGAGCGACGAGATGAGCTGAGCGGCTTCCATGCGCTCCTCCAAGGCCTTGTCGATGAGGCTTTGGTCGGCGATGGGGAAATCGGTAAGGTGTACAGACTCGGCCTTGTTGCGTCCCGTAACATTGTTCAGATCGCGGTAGATTTGTTCGCTGAAGAACGGGGCGATGGGTGAAGCCAGGCGGGCCACTGTCTCAAGGCAGGTGTATAGGGTCTGATATGCCGACAACTTGTCTTGGTTGTCATCGCTCTTCCAGAAGCGGCGGCGCGACAGCCGTACGAACCAATTGCTGAGGTGGGCATCGACAAAATCGGCGATGGCGCGGCCTGCGCGGGTGGGCTCGTAGCTGCTGTAGGCATCATCTACATTGAGGATCAGGGAGTTGAGTTCCGAGAGTATCCAACGGTCGATTTCAGGACGCTCCTTGATGTTGATGTCGGCTTTCTGGTAGTCGAACCGGTCGATGTTGGCATACAAGGCGAAGAAGGTGTAGGTGTTGTATAAGGTTCCGAAGAACTTGCGGCGCACCTCGTCTACGCCTGCTTCGTCAAACTTCAGGTTGTCCCAAGGTTGGGAGTTGGTGATCATGTACCACCGCACGGCATCGGCACCATAGGTCTGGATGGCATCGAAGGGATCAACGGCATTGCCGAGGCGTTTCGACATCTTATTACCGTTCTTATCGAGGACTAATCCGTTGGAAATCACGTTCTTGTATGCTACGCTGTCGAAGCACATCGTGGCAATGGCATGCAGTGTGAAGAACCAGCCGCGGGTTTGGTCCACGCCTTCGGCGATGAAGTCGGCGGGAAACACGTCCTTGCCCAACTGGCCTTTCTTGCCCATGTAATGGTATTGCGCGTAAGGCATGGCCCCCGAGTCGAACCAAACGTCGATGAGATCGGGCTCGCGGAACATCTTCTTGCCGCTGTTGGAGACCAGCACCACGCTGTCGATGTATGGGCGGTGCAGGTCAAAATCATCATAATTATTTGATTTGTATGGATTTTCATTCATAAATCCCGCCTTGATGGATTTTTCAATCTCGGCGCGGAGCTCTTCGACACTGCCGATGCAAATCTCTTCCTTGCCGTCTTCGGTGCGCCAAATCGGGAGTGGTGTGCCCCAGTAGCGCGAACGTGACAGGTTCCAGTCAACGAGGTTCTCCAGCCAGTTGCCGAAACGTCCGCTGCCGGTGGCTTCGGGTTTCCAGTTGATGGTCTTGTTGAGTTCTATCATGCGGTCTTTCAAAGCCGTGGTCTTAATGAACCAGCTGTCGAGAGGATAGTAGAGCACGGGTTTGTCGGTGCGCCAGCAGTGCGGGTAGTTGTGGGTGTGTTTCTCGCTCTTGAAGAGCTTGCCCGCTTCTTTCAGCATGACCACGATGTCGACATCCAATGATTTGTCTTTCTCGGTCTTGGCGGGGTCGTAGGCGTTTTTTACGAACTGGCCGGCGAAGGGGCGGTAGGCCTCCACATCCATGCAGTTTTTGACGAACTCGGGATCAAGGTCTTCGATACGCCAGAACTTGCCTGTGCGGTCGACCATGGGCTGGGCTTTGCCATCCCTGTCGATCATTTGCAGGGGCGGGATACCGGCGGCGGCGGCCACGCGCTTGTCGTCGGCGCCGAAGGTCGGAGCGATGTGGACAATACCCGTACCGTCCTCGGTAGTAACATAGTCTCCAAGGACGATGCGGAATGCGCCTTCTTCCGGATTGACCCACGGAATCAACTGCTCGTATTCGATGCCGGCAAGTTCTGAGCCTTTATATTCTTTGACGATTTCGGGAGCCTCTTTGAACATCGTTTCGACCAAGGCTTTGGCCATGATGATTTGGCAAGGCTGATTGGTATAAGGATGCACGGTCTTCAGCAGTACATAGCCGATGTTCGGACCGACACAAAGTGCTGTGTTGCTCGGCAAGGTCCAAGGCGTGGTTGTCCAAGCGATGGCATAGGTGTTTTCTTGCCCTTTCAATTTGAACAAGGCAACACAAGTGAGGTCTTTCACATCGCGGTAGCATCCGGGTATGTTCAGTTCGTGTGAGCTGAGGCCGGTGCCGGCAGCGGGCGAATAGGGCTGAATGCTGTAGCCTTTATAGAGCAAGCCTTTGTTGTACAAGTCTTTCAGAAGGAACCACAAGGTCTCTATATAGTCGTTGGTGAAAGTGATGTAAGGATCGTTCAGGTCGACCCAGTAGCCCATCTTGCGGGTGAGGTCATCCCACTGGTCCTTGTATTTCATCACCTCCTCGCGGCAGGCGCGGTTGTAGTCATCGATGGTGATCTTCTTGCCGATGTCTTCCTTGGTGATTTCAAGTTTCTTCTCCACGCCAAGTTCGACAGGCAGGCCGTGGGTGTCCCAGCCTGCTTTGCGGACAACGTGCTTGCCTTTCAGGGTTTGGTAGCGGCACACCACGTCTTTTATAGAACGGGCCATCACATGATGGATGCCTGGAACACCATTGGCACTCGGTGGCCCCTCGAAGAATACGAAAGCATTATCCTTGTCGCGGTTGTCAAGGCTTCTTTGAAAGGTGTCGTTAGCTTCCCAATAACGGCGCATTTCGTCGGCTGTCTCGGTGAGATTCAATTGTTTATATTCCTTGTAGTTGTTATTCATAAACACGGGGTCATATATTATGGTGCAAAAGTACAAAAATTCCATCAATTGGCACAAAAAAGTCGGCAACCGAAACTGCCGACTCTTAAAAATGATCAGAAGTCACTTAAAGTGGAGAAAAACAGTGTCTTACGCCGTCCGTTCTGCGCAAAACGCTGTCAATTCTTTCAGCGAGGTCAGGGTATCGGAGTTTTCAAACCCTTTCAAGGCTTGTTCGGTTTTGGCCCGATAGACCGGCAATAACGCTTGTGCTTTGGCAGTGTTTTCGTCATCAAGGAGGTCGTCGCGCAGTTGGAAGAGGATACCGAAGTTGATGCCGAAGTCTGAAATCTGTCGGATTTGCTCGGAAGTGGCACCGACAGAAAGGGCACCCGCCACGCAGCAGGAGCGTATCAATAGAGCGGTCTTGCGGGTGATGATGTCTATATATTCACCGTTTGGGCCGCTTTTCGGATGTCCAAGCGGTGCATTTTGCATGAGTTCTCCTTCGCTCATTGCGGTGGCGGTGCGGAGCATTTCTTGCAGGATGGCATAGTCGCCGGCTTGGCTAAGGAGCAGCATGGCTTTGGCCAAGAGGTAGTCGCCGGCGAGCACGGCCGAGTGGTTGCCGAAGTATGACTTCACCGAAGCATGGCCGCGGCGTTGTTCGGCATTGTCCACCACATCGTCGTGGATGAGCGTGGCTGAGTGCACCATCTCCATGAAGGTGGCGGCCCGCAATGTCTGCTCGTTGATGGCGCCAAAATGCTTTGCGGAAAGCAGCACCAACATGGGGCGCAGGCGCTTGCCCTTGGTTTCCAGCATATACTGCATGATGGCGTGCATAGGCTCGGTTTCGGCTTTCAGTGTTTGCCCGAAAAAGGCCTCAAACTGAACCAGCTCTGCTGCGATGGGGCGGACGATGTCGTTCAAACTTTTCACGCGGCAAAAATAGTGATTTATTGGTTGGGAAAGGGTTGTGCTTTCAAATGCTGGTATTAGAATCGGGCGGATTTTTTACAAAACTCATTCTATCCGCTGCCGCCTGTGCACTATCTTGTTCTCGCCGAGACCCGTGAGGCTCCAAAGGAACTCCCGCAGCTCTTCCATTCCCTCGTCCTCGCCCTCGCCTCGGAAAATGACGTGGTATTGGCCGTTGACATTGGCTTCGAGGATGAGATTTGAACCACCATCATCAAGAATGGGCATGTCGCTCCAGAGGGCCGTGTCTTGTATGATTTTACAAAACTCGCCGTAGGTTGCCTGATCCATCAGAAAAAGGTCGCAATATAAGCTATACTCCTCGCAAATATCCCATTTTAAATACGAAAAATATAGCATTGCGCCGCCATGGTTGTCTGGTTCAATCCTCATGCAATACGGGTCATAAGTGTGGTAAGCGGCTTCGCTGCTCCATGTGAAACGAAACACTTCTTGCGAATAACCATTGCAGAGTATGGGCTCTTTGAGACGGATAAGCCTATCGCTATACCAACCTGCAAGAAGTTCCGCATCCGTAAATGATTGTTTTTTTATAATACTGTCAATGTCTTTCTTTGTCGGGTAATGTCCATAGACAGACTTATACAGATCAAAATTGATGTTCTTTGAGGCAAATTCATCATAATATGAATATGGACGAATCAATTTTTCTGTTGGGAAATACCAAAGAAGTTCTCCGAATTCATTGAGAATGTCTTCTTTTGTTCGGTAAGGCGAAATCCAATAGTACGTATTCGGCTTATGAATCACCTCTTGTTCTTCATCAATTGATTTGTCCGCTATTGAAACATCTACTGAAATTTTCATAGATCGCATGATGATGGGTTCTTGGCACAACAATAGTGCTGACAAACCAACTCTGTAAACGGAACCGTCTCCTTGCGGGATTGCGATAACATATTTGTCAAGGTTCAAACTATTAATTGTAAAACATGCTTGGCCTTGTCGAACTGAACATCTCTTTAGTATTGAATCAGAAATGCATAAATAAACATTTCCACGACATACTTTCTCTTCATCTAATGGGCTAACAAGCAAGCCAATCCTTAATAAGTCCTGTGAAAAGCCCGATAAAGATAAGAACAAGAGTAGAAATAAAAACATTTTATTCATAGCAATTTGCTATTTATTTATCTGTGATTTATCAACGTGTTTGTGTATTTTGAGAATTGAGTCAATTCGAATTTTGAGGAGTTCATTGATTGTAATGTACTCCAATACATATTCGGCGCATAATCTCCCGTCAAGGGATCTGCCATATAAAGACGATGGTCTCCGTCTCCAATCGGTTCAATTCCAACGATAACGTATGCGTGATGTCCGTCTCTGGATTGATAATCGGAAAATACAATTGGATCGCCTGAAAGCAATGACTCTGCAATAGCATTGGGAGAATAGTGTTCCAAATCAAAAACTGAATAATCTTTTGCAAAAGATTGATAAAACTCACACATGGATTTGCAGTGCTTTTCGTTATACTCTCCTGCCGCTGCTTGTAATGTGCGTTGTGACCTTGCTCCTTCACCGAAAAAATATCGCTCTATCATTTCAACAACTGCGTATTTGCACATTTTGGAATTTTGAACTAAGTTATCCAGTTGTGCTATTTTCTGAAATTTCCAAATGTTTTTTAGCCATATTCCCCCTCCCTCCGCCACCCAATGCATCGCATGGTTTAGCCCGGCGCATATCAGGCCGTTGCAGAGGCCGTCCCAGAACTCGCCGCCGGCCATCGAGGCGCTCACGCCGCCCGAGAGGCCGCCCGCGGCTATCATCGCCGCCGTGGTCCAACCTTCCGGAACTTTGAAATGTGTGCAGGTTAGTCCCACGGCGCCACTGATCACTGAAGCCGTGGCGCTC
>JBGYWU010000220.1:0-8412 GCA_041842265.1 Candidatus Limimorpha sp.
AGGATGGCCATTTTTGGAATTTCATGGTTTCTTTGGAATAATGGAATACCCCTGTGAGGTACATGCCCCCAACGGAATCACAGCCCGTTTCCTTCTTGCAACCGAGGAAACCTGTTACGCAAAATGCCAGCAGCAGGAGAAGGACTTTGCTTCTTGATGTGTAATGTCTTTTCATGTTTGTGTTGTTTTTATGGTTAGTTATCGGAGGCAAAGATAAACATTGTTTTTTAATTCCGCAAGGGGTTTTGGCGGTTTTATGAAAAATATTAATGGCAATCCGTATAACACACTAAAAATGCGTATATTATGAAATCGCAAAAGAAAGTCTCCTTGAAACTGATGGATTTTGTGAGACACTTTGAAGCAGTGCCACAAGGCTGCACAGGGAAAGGGGATAAAGTCCCCAACATCAAGCGCCTGCTGTAAGTAGTTGTTCAAATTTAGTTTACAGATTAATACTATTACGCTGTCTGTTTCGTTATGAGGTTAAATACATTAGAGATGAGAGCGACACAAATAGCATTGAGCGAGGCAGAGCGTGCCGAACTTGATAAAGAATACCGCAAGGACACGAGGTACTGTTTCAGGATGCGCTGCCTTGCCGTACTGTTGAAATCGGAGGGGATGTCCTCGCCCAAGGTTGGCGAGAGGGTCGGAATGAATGAGCACACGGTCAATTCCTGGCTGAAGAGATACCGCGAGGAGGGATAAAGGGGCTGGAGACCCGCCCGGGTCGTGGTCGCAAGGCCATCATGGACTGCACGGACGAGGAAGCCGTCCACCATGCCATCGAGCAGGATCGGCAGAGCGTGAACAAGGCTCGGGAAACTTGGCAGCAGTCCAGCGGGAAAGAAGCCAGCGAGTCGACCTTCAAGCGTTTTTTATCCGCATTGGCGCAAGATATAAGCGTATAAGGAAACGCCCAAGGGGAAAACCCTCGCCGCAGCTCTACGAGTACAAGGTCGAGAAGCTGCAAGAACTTGAACAACAGGCTGCCGAAGGCCGCATAGACCTCTACTACGCCGACCAGAGCCACGTCTGCACGGAAGGGTACGTCCCTTACGGATGGCAGTTTGCCAACGGGGATGTGTACGTCCCCTCGCAAAGGATAGCCCGCCTCAACATCTTTGGCATGATTGACCGCGAAAACAACTACGACGGGTTTCTGTCCACCGAAAGCATCACCGCCGGCAAGGTCGCTGAGTTCCTCGATAGGCCCTCCTTCAAGCCCAGGGCAAGAGGCACTTTCATCGTACTTGACGACGCTTCGGTTCATCGCTGTCACAAGATCAAGGAACTGAGGCCAATATGGGAGAAAAGAGGGCTGTTCATCTTCTTCCTTCCGCCTTACTCGCCACACCTCAACCTCGCCGAGACCCTGTGGCGCATCCTCAAGGGCAAATGGATCCGACCGCAGGACTACGTGTCCACCGAGTCGCTCTTCTATGCCACCAACAGAGCCTTGGCTGCCATCGGAAACCTCCTCTTTATAAACTATTCCCATCATGCAGCTTAATTTTGAACAACTACTTAATACTATTTATATACAGGTAACGTCCATATTCAACAGTTGTGTTATGCCTGATAAAGGTCCCGCCCAGGTCTTCCTCTCCTTGAATAATGATGGCGGTAACATAATCCTTATAATTATATGCAGATGTTGGATGTAGGACAATGACAGGATCATTCGAGTTTGAAGGAAATCTCTTCAAAAACCAGCCTTCTTTCATAATGGAGAAGATCGTTCATCTCTTGCCATTCAATACAGGTGTCTTCAATGTCACTACGGTAGAAGACATTCTGTGTATTAGATGCTGTTGGAGCAAATTAAATCGTCACAAGATGAATGAATACACCCCTCCCTCCATCATAAGGGATTGGCCATAGGGCTCTAACTTCTTCCATAAGTGTATCTTGAAGCATTTTGTCTGCACCACCAAGAAAGGTCCCATCACAGTTTCCCAAACCAAAACGATAGCGCCAATCATCGCCCTAGTGAAAAGGACCTGTCGAAATCCAAACTTACTTCACCGTCTCTTTGAATGTCACAGGATACCATAAGGCGTCGATAACCTTTATTGGCAAATGTACTGGCATGATAAACTTCACGGGCTTCTTCCACGGCTTGCTCATAAGCTGCCACCACTTCGCCAACTAATATTTCCCCATCAGCTGCAAGTGGGACTCTGATGCTGAATTTCTGATTCTCTGTGGATGTATAGCACTCCATTGGCTCTGTGTAAGTCACGTTAAAGAGGTCAACGATATTGTTCATGGCCTCTTCCAAAGTCAGGGTTTCGCCGCTTTTCATGCCGGGATTGGCTTTACGGGCATCCACCTGTTTCTTGAAATCGAGAATACGCCTCACAACGGCATCGTTTTATGGATTGTTTACTTCGGTCTGTTCTTTTCCTTTCGGAGACGTTTCCTTATCCTTCTTGCAGGCAGTCAAAATTGCTCCTACAACGGTGACTACGATGGCCACCACGATAAATACTCTTTTCTGTAGAGATTTAATGATTATTAATGTAATTGTTGTTGATTTACTTGTCAGTATTTCGTTGCAAAAATACACAAAACGACAACATACAACAACTCTCATTTATAAGGGTTTTTCAATTAAAACATCCCAAAAAATAGGCATAATAACTTTGGATACAGCAAGAGACAAAACGGATATGCAGTTTTCAGAGCACGCAACAGAGGACAGCATTGAAAATCTAACCTCAACCGATAAGAAATTAAAAGTAGGGCGACCACAATTGTGGTCGCCCTACTTCAAAATGTGCCGTTACTTGAAATATGCCGTTACTTGGCTTCCACAAGCTCCAAGTCGATGAGCAACGGAGAAAAAGGCGGCATGGACTCTCCCAAGTCGAACTCGCCAAATGCCAAGTTCGACGGCGTGAGTAGCGTAACTTTTGCGCCCGGTGCCATGGTCATCACAGCTTCCTCGATGGCGGGAATCATCTCACCGCTGCCTATCTTGAAGTACATCGGCCGTTCATAATCGTAGCTCGATTCCAACTGCTCGCCTTTCAGGTTCATCAGTGCATAGTGAACCCATACCTCGTCGCCCCATTGGGCAACACTGCCTTCTCCCTCTTTCTGTCGGAAGATGTAAAGCCCTGACTCCGTTGGCGTTTCAGTAACACCATGAGCTCTGATGTAGTCGGCAATCGTCTTGCTTTCCAACGCCATCTGCCGGTTCTTTTCGGCCTCTTTCTCAGCCATCAAAGCCGCCTGATGCTTTTCGTAAGCCGCTTTGTCCATCACCTTGTTCATCTTCAGCAAGACCACCATAGGCGTGTAAGGCTTGATATACTGCTCATATCCCGAACTGTCGAAAGCCTTCACCGAAGGAATTACACAACGTATTGTGCCTCCTTCGGACACCATGCCGATAACTTCGTTGAAGCCACTGCTGATGAACTCCTCGCCATATTGCATTTCAACGGACTCAACGCCGAAAGAATTCATGATAGTGTCGCCATTGGGACTGCATATCGTGAAATCGAAATCGACATACTCTCCCATCTTGGCAACCTTACCCTCGCCCGTCTTCTCAATAATGATGATTCCCGACTCGGCCACCGTAACACTCGGATCATCGCGCAAAGCACTCAAATAGGCTTCCTCTTCGGCTTTCAGACTGTCCGACAGTACCTTACGCTCAGTTTCCAAAGTCTCGAAAGGCTTCACGGAGAGGAGTTTAAGGTCGTAATAGATGGGTTTCCCCTCATATCCCTCTGGGATCTCTTCCATCTGCAACATGATGGTGAACAGCGAATCGGCCGGTACTACAAGGCGTGCGGAGTCGCCCACGTGCATCATCAACAGGCCGTCCACCACGTCGCCCACAAAGTCGGGTTCGGTCAACACTGTGCTTATGGGTTCACCTCCAATAGTAGTGAACAGCAGCGAGTCGTTGAAATATTGGGCCATCTCAAAGGTAACTTCGTCCTTCAAACGCGGCATCACCTCCGAGTTGCCTTTGCTGTAAAACTTCATGTATGCTCCGTTCTCCATCTTCTTGAACCCCGAAAAGATGGTCTCCTCGCCACACGAGGCCGTTGCCAGGAGCAGCAAAAGAACGGATATCGCATTGAAAACCTTTTTCATTTTATTGGAAATCAATAAGCTCCACT
Source organism: Candidatus Limimorpha sp. (assembly GCA_041842265.1). Taxonomy (GTDB): domain Bacteria; phylum Bacteroidota; class Bacteroidia; order Bacteroidales; family F082; genus Limimorpha. Next base: position 4,149 of record JBGYWU010000220.1, read on the forward strand.
TCAAACGTCAAATTAGAAAAAGGAATGATCTTTTCTCCAGCTTGTCTGTCGCCGTATGCCAAATAATAAGGGATGTAGAGCACACCCTTTTCGCCTTTCGACATCATCATAATGCCTTCGTCCCATCCGGGAATGACCTGACCCACACCCAAGGGGAAGGAAATAGGCTCGCCTCTATCAATGGAGGAGTCGAACACGGTACCGTCAAGCAGTTTGCCCGTATAGTGAACCTGTACCATCTGTCCCACCTCAGGCTTCTCACCGTTGCCTTCCTGGTTCATCACATAGTAAAGGCCTGATGCCGTAGGCTCCACTTCTATATTGTTATCTGCAAGATAATCAGATAGTTGCTGCGCTGCCGCAGCTGTCTCCTCAGGATGTGTACTCTTCATATTCTCGATTTTCGTGTCGATATCCTTTTTGATTTTGGCACCCAAACGGACAGCATATTCGCTTTCGGGATAAAAGTCGTCCAAACGTACCTCGATACGCATCACATCGGTGGACTTGAATTCGGAAGGCAGGCTGGGTTGGTGGAACCATTTGATAAAGGTGGAGTCGATGTTCACGATGAACGATGCGGAATCGCCCTTGTGCATCATGGCCATACCCTCAAAGAAATCGCCGGCAAACAAAGGAGCCTGCAATGGCAAGGTGTTCACGGAATTGGGAACAATGATTGAAGTGTCGTTCACAGTGCAACAGATGGCCAAGTCCATCAGATCGCCCACTTTAGGCTGTTCAGCATCCGTCTGCTTGAAGAATTGGTAATGCAATCCGCTTGCCGATTTCTCATAGCCCGGATAAAGTGACTTTTCAGTGCAGGCGTTCAAGACGCCCAACGTCAGCATGGCCAAAGTGGCCATAGATAAGATACTTTTTTTCATTTTTGTAGTATTAAATTGTTGATCGATAATTCAATTAATTGTTTATGACATCCAAAAGCTCCACATCGAAGACAAGGTTGGAATAAGCTGGAATATTGCCGTATGCCTCGTTGCCGTATGCCAACGGGTAAGGAAGCACGAAACGGGTCCTCTCACCCACCCGCATCATGCCGACCCCTTCTTCAAGACCTTTCAGCACTTTGCCCTGCCCTACAACAAGTTCATAATAGTCGCCCAACTGGTCAGAATTGCCCAATGGGGTTCCGTTGAGATAGGAGGCCACAAACTTGATGCGTGCAGTCTGCCCTTTTTGAGGACTAGCGCCGGATGTGGTCGCTAATTTGCTGAAATACAATCCAGAAGCCGTTTTTTCAGTGATATTGTTGGCTTTCAAATAATCGAGAAATGCTTTCTCCGATTCCGCCTTTAAGGTTTGCATGGCCTTTTCTTTTTCCACCTTGAGCTCGTCCACTGTGGTGATTTTCAACAATTTGATTTCATACACCAAATTGGCGTATGCAGGAATCTCACCCACCGAGTGCTCTCCATAAGCCATGTCAAATGGGATAATGGCTTTCACACGTTCGCCTAAGTGCATTTTTGGCACAATTTCCTCCCATCCTTTGATTGTATATCCTTCTCCCAGAACAAAAGAGAACTTGTCGGAGCTGCCGAATGTGGAACCCACCGGTTGACCGTCCAACAAATAGGTCGAGAAATCCAATTCAACCTTCTCACCCTTCACCGGGCAACGGCCTTTGCCTTTTTCCATCGGAATAATGTATACTCCCGAAGCCTCTGGCCTTACCTTGATATTATTGGCGGCGATATAGTCAGAAAAAGCCTTTCTTGACTCCTCCGTCATCTTCTCCTTCATCTTCTCGATGTTGCCCATGAACTCCTCCTCCGAAATCAGATCTAATAGCTTCACCTCATAACGGAAATAGTCGTCGCGTGTAAGGCCTACCGCATTCGGGTCCCGCTCATAATACAGGATGGCCACCGAATCAGCTTTCACATAAAACGAAGCCGAATCGCCGACATACATCATGGCGTAGGCCTCCCGCAAATCACCCGCAAAAACCGGCTCCAACAGCTGCGTATATACCTCATTCTGTGTGCCCCGAAAATCATAATACAGTGAATCATTGAGATAACAAGCCATGTTCACTTTCAAAAAATCGGTCAATTTGGGCTTTGCTGCCGATGTGTTTTGGCTGTGGAATTTATAATATAAGCCGTTTTGTGTCTTTTTGTAACCGGGAAACTTCTCCGTACAAGTCGTAAATAGCATCATTGCCGATAGGCATACCCATGCAAACAATACAAATCTTTTGTCCATAATTTATTGATTATCTGTTATTTTTATCGTATAAACCAAGGTGGCATATTCAGGAATGCGCTTGTCATCGCCATGCAGACCGAAAGCCAAATGGAAAGGGATGATCAGTTTCGCCACATCGCCACGGCGCAAATAGGCCATGGCCTCGTCAAGTCCAGCCTCCACACTGCCCTCACCCACAATAAAGATCTTAACGCCATCTTTTTCAGACGAATAAAACAAATCGCCCGCAATAGAGCCAAGCTCATATTCAAGCGCAACCTTCTCCCCTTTCTCAATCCGTTTTCCATTTCCATGCTTTAGTATCTGATAACGCAAGCCTGTTCCCGTAATGTTCATCTCCAACCCATGCCGCTTGATGTAGTTCTCAATGTCTTCCGCTTCCTCATTCAGCAAATAACGGTTGGCTGTCTCCATGCTGTTTTTCATCTCACTTTTTGAGAGGGGCGCAGGCTGCTTCCGGGGTTTCTCTTCACAGGAAAAAAAACAACCCAACAACAACATTATCAGATATTTATAATACTTCCTCATCCTTTTTGGCTTAAAGCTTCCTGATATTCGGGCAGCACCGATTTCAGCAGCGCCACAGCCTCTTCCAATGAACATGTCAATGTGCCGCCAGCCGCGTTGGTATGACCGCCTCCTTTGAAATGCTTGTTGGCAAACTCGTGAACCGAAAACGAACCTTTCGACCTGAACGACAGCCTGGTCTGGTCCTGACGCTCAGTCACCAAAACAGACATCTTAACTTTCTCCATCGAAAGCGGAAAATTGACTACACCTTCCGTGTCGCCCGTTTGATAGTTGAAGCTATCCAAATCACTCTTACTCAATGCAATAATTGCTGTTGAATAGTCGTCCAAGATTTCCATCTTATTGTTGATGGCATAGCCCAAAAGGCGAAGACGGTTTTCCGACATCGTGTCATAAACCAGTTGATGAATGTAGCCGTAAGGCATAGCTTTCTCCACCAAAACACTGACCAGCTCAAACGTCCTGGAATGGTAGATGGAATGGGCAAAAGAACCTGTATCGGTCATAATTCCCACCAAAAGGTTGGTGGAAATGCTTTCCGTCAAGTACGACCGTCCATAGTGGAGTATGATTTCCGTCACAATCTCACAGGTACTCGAAACGCAAATATCTGAATACAAGCAATAAAACTGATCCTGCTCAGGATTCCTGTGGTGGTCTATCAATATCCTTGGGCAACGGGTCTTGCCGATTTCATTATGCAAGATACCACTGCGTGACAAAGTGTTGAAATCCATCATCACAATACATTCGGCTTCTGCGATGGAAGATTTACATTCCTCTGGCTGCTTCTCAAAAACCAAAATGGAACCGGTGCCAGGCATCCAGCGCAAAAACTCGGGAAAATTGTTGGCTACCACCATCTTCACCTCATGCCCAAGAGTGCCAAGAAACTCCGACATGGCCAACACCGAACCGATGGCGTCACCGTCCGGATTGACGTGGCAGGCCAATACAATTCGTTTATGAGACTGAATTACAGCATCAAAACACTCAAAAAAGGCATCCACTTGCATAACTCTAATTAAAGCCTGCAAAAGTACAATTTTTCCATGAGTTACACCTAGAGTTACACCTAAATATTAATAGAAATCATTTAACGGGGCAATATCTGCTCAAATGAGTTGTCGGAATAGATAAGAATCACCTGCTTCAGTTCCGGTTTTACCGTCGTTGGTATGAATTCGCGAGGCTTTTCCATCTCAGAAGGCTGGCCAAACAAAGTACCATCAAACAATTCTTCGGCTTCACTTCCCTTTTCTTCATCAACTTGAACCGGCACGCTTGGAAGTGATTCAAAAAACGATTCCGAGGTCGTCATCGGCCCTCTGCCAAAAATAATCCATTCCAAACAATACTCTGGGAAAGTCTCCTTCAACTTCTTAACGAAGTCCAAACTCGGATTATTGCGCCCCGAAAGAAGGTGTGAAACATTGGAAGCTTGTATGCCAAGACGAAAAGCAAATTCGGAAGCGGTCAGATTTTTCGCCCTTATGATATG
>JBGYWU010000221.1:0-3481 GCA_041842265.1 Candidatus Limimorpha sp.
GAAACGATTATCGAAGTAGACGACGAACAATCAAAACTTGCTGAACGAGCAGCTTACAAGTATAACGAAAGCGCTTGTAATTGGTTCGATGACAACCCAGAACTGGCTGAAAAAGCAAAGTGTGTTAAGGTCAAAATCGGGAAAGGGGTGTTTCTCGTGACTTCAAGCAATGCCGTTATTCGTGTAATCAGAAGCACTGATTCAGATGGCAGCGAATACTTGATTGGTTGTCTTGAAGAAGCTGGGGACGACAACAACGAAAAACTATTGCAGTGGTTAAAAGACCCCAGTTTCTACTATCATGGACGTTGTTGGGATTAACTTACAAATAATAAAAAACATAAACTAAAATTATAATTATTGAAAGGGTAAATAAATGAAAAAATTGGTCACAAAAAATCAGGCTCTTCTTGAAGCACTTGAGGAAAATGGAATTAAAACCATTTGCACGAATAACATGGATATCGTTATTAGCGATGCCGACGCTGATAAAATCTCAGCGATTGTAGAGGAATGTGCCCCCGCCGCCTTGCAGGACTATTGCCTCGAAGATGTTGAAATCCCGCGCTTGGAGTACAAAAAGCAAATCCTCGCTGAAAACTTCAGTCAAAGTGGAAATGAAGAAAGTTTTTCGGAGTGGGTACAGCTTGAATCGGAAAACGATCCTGGCTTTTTCAGATGGTTGTTTGAAATTGATGCCTTAAGCGATTTTGACTGCCCAAACAAAGAAGCTTTTGAAAAATTCTTGAACAATGAGTGAATGGTATGAAACACCATCATATCAATATGATTAAGATATGCGAACAGCAATATTAAAAAATACGGTGACTGGCGTGGAAGTTAAAGTACACGCCACCACCGATCATCCATCCAGCAGCTACGGCATCCCTGTATGGGTGGACGATGACAACAACGCATATTGTCAAGTTGACACACCAACTCCATTTTATCAGATTAAGGAGGATTAAAAATGAGTAATCACACAAAACAAGAAATTGAAGCTTTCCAAAAGGAGGTATGCGCCAAGTGTGGTAGCGAACCAATTTGTCTCTATAATCCGGAAAGATGTATGCCGGTCAAACCAGAGGTGAATACCATAACAAAAGTGACTTACTTCGTAATGGCCTTCGTCGTCAACGATACTGGTAAGAAGGAAATTAGGCATGAAATTGTCAAGGACGACGAAAACAAGGCCCTCGACTTGGCCAACGAATGGCACAAGGAATTACAAGATTTCATCAATGACACAATAGAAATCCATGTCACGCAGCACATTGAGATAGATAAGGTAATTTTGGACTTGACAAACAAATAATAACTTTCATTATGACTAAGGTAAAAATTGCTACGCTTTCGGTTGGCCAACAGTTCCACTTTTCGGATGATCCGAACTCACGTCCTTACAAAATATCGGCCATCCGTGAGGATATAGTTTTCTACCAAGCGTTGCTGCTTCCCGATGACCGTCCTGATCTGGCGTGGGGAACGGATAAGTATGATTGGACCTCTGATGATATTGAGGTCTATTTTGAACCCAACGAAAACGAATGATATTATGAAAACATACAAAATAAACATAAAACTTAAAAACGGGAACGAAATCCATTCTTCTGTCGTGGCTCGTAACCAAGCTGACGCTATGCGGCGGCTTGAAAAAACCCCTGAATTTGTCGATTTCATTGGGGACAGTGAAATCTCCAGCGTCAGCATCGATCCGGTCCCTATCAAGCCTTTGGATAATGAAAGGTTTGCTGTGACAACCATCGACAACAAGCCTGGTTGGTACGTCATTGCCGATCTTGATAACTTGCTTCGCGTCGAGTTCAAGAAGGGACGGTATAACGAGACCAATTCCGTTTCTGCAATTAGCCAAGGCAAGGAACTTACTGCCCTGCAAGCCGCCACCGCATTGCGCGAAATCGGCGAATACCTTTCCATCAACTTTAAAGAATTGATCTAATATGGTGGTCGCTGTCGTAGGTAGTAGGACATTCTCGGATTGGAGTTTGCTCGATGAAACGCTTACCGCCTTTCATCGGGCTACTCCCATATCCAAAATCGTCTCTGGTGGTGCCAGAGGCGCAGATTCCATGGCGGAAAGATGGGCGGCTGCCAATGCTATTCCGGTCACTGTGTTTCCTGCCGAGTGGCAAAAATACGGCAAACGAGCCGGATTCATCCGTAACGAACTTATCATTTCCTCGTGCGGATGCTGCATTGCCTTTTGGGATGGCCAATCAAGGGGAACAAGGCATGACATCGAATTGTGTTCAAAACATAACATTCCGTGTCAAATCATAAGGTTCTGATCATGTATAAGGGTAAATTCAACTGTAACATCAAACGCGATGGGCGGCCATGCAGCGTGACAATGACAAAATACATTGTCTCACCCGAAGAACTTAACAGGATATTGTCACATCTTGATTCCGTCAACGACGACGATCCAAAGATAAACTATTTGATAGCAAGCATCAAAAGAACTTTGGTGATGTACGAACCAAAATATCCAAACGATCCAAGGGATTACGAGACGTATTCCCGTTCTTTTATTCTGTTTCCAGAAGACAATATCCTCTTCGAGGAAATCTGCTTCTCCAATCGCTAACCCCTTTTCCCTGTCGTTTATTGCTTCCAGGATCGCGTCGGCTCCAGACAGATGTTGAAGTCGTCGGCACACTACACTACGCCGGCTTCGTTTCGTGATGCTACCGCCTTCCCCAACAGTCTTCCGCCGGAAAGCCTGGCTGGGATGCCGGCCACATATCCAAGCCGTCATCCCATCCATCCCCTGCATGGACATGGCGGATTCCAAGGCAGCAGCCACCCGAAATTTCCTTACCATTCCGCAGGCTTCATGGACGGACAATTTGGGTGTCCGTGCCGGAACCGCCAAGACCATTTCGGGGCACGAGAGCGGAATTTCTTTCCTACCATCGTGCCGATGGCCATCAACAACACCCACCCGATAAACCAATCATCGGGTGATTTCCCTTAGAACACATCAGACATCAGAAATAACATTATCCAACATTAGGGGAAAGGATTTCCAAACACAAAAAAAGTCGAAAAAAATCATTATTTTGTATTGTCAATTCAAAACTTTTTCGTATCTTTGCAACGTAAAATAGTTTATTATGGGAAGAAAAAAGCAAAATAAAGCAAAATGGGCTTTGAGATTGAGGCCAACCATAGCCGATGAGGTGTTTGGCTTTGCCAAGCAAGCCGGCAAGACGGCATCTGATTTCGTGGAAGAGTTGTTTCAACAGCAAGGACGTTTGAGTTTCGTGCTTGACAGGTACAAGCATGTAGACGGCAAGAAAACCTATGTCTTTGCCCTACCGCAAGAATGTATCGAAAAGATACGAGGGATGGCTATCAAGCACAATGTTACTCAGGAAAGCCTTTTGGAGGCGGAACTGCGTAATTACGCCCAATCCCCACAAGTCAGAATGCGTCAGTTTGTGCCGGTGGCGTTGGA
>JBGYWU010000222.1:0-6549 GCA_041842265.1 Candidatus Limimorpha sp.
AAGTTTTTGAAAGCAATTCACAACAGCCAAGCACATCTGCTATAACGGCAATTCGTTGTTTCAAAGAGCAAAGATACAAGTTTTTGAAAGCAATTCACAACCTTACACAAAAAATCCCGAACTGAATCGGGGTTGTTTCAAAGAGCAAAGATACAAGTTTTTGAAAGCAATTCACAACTTATACAAACAGATTTACGTTTGCGCCGTCGGCACGCTCCATATAGGTTGCAACGCCACCAATGGTTACGTTGTCCAACAGCTCCTCGGCTTTCACACCCATCACGTCCATCGACATCTGGCAGGCGATAAACTCAACTCCGTTGTCAATGGCTTGCCGGCGAAGGGCTTCAAGCGAATCGATACCTCTTATTCTCATGATGTGGCGCATCATTTTTCCGCCTATTCCTGCCATATTCATCTTGGAAAGTTTTAGTTTTCCGGAATTTGAAGGTAGCAGCATGCCGAACATTTTGCCGAAAAAATCTTTTTTAACTGTCGGTTTTTTGTCTTTCTTTATCACATTCAGGCCCCAGAAGGTAAAGAAAATGGTGGTTTTTTGCCCTGTGGCGGCCGCTCCGTTGGCAAGGACAAATGTGGCCAGTGCCTTGTCGAGGTCGTCACTGAACATGATGAATGTTTTGCCCCGAAGGTTGGAGTTTCTCTCCATACACTTTGCCCCGGCAGTGCCTTTTTCTATCACTACCGTGAATTTTCCTTTATCTTCACTGTTCGATATCAGTTGATTCCCTGTTGTATTGCACCAAGCACGGGCGTCGCGCGCAAATCCGGCGTCTGTTGCCACTATCTCCACCTGTTCGCCCTCTTTTATCGAGTCCATCGCCTCTTTGACTTTCAAGATAGGACCGGGACAAGACAGGCCGGTTGCATCTATTCTTAATATATTTTTTGCAGCTTGGGAGATTTGAGCATCGGAATGTTCCACATGGACAGCCGTGTTGGTGTTGTTTCTGGGCGTTAGGGGTGCGGTAGCAAAAGAATAGGTTTTATATCCTCCCGCAAGATTTCTGACCTTATATCCGGCACCAATAAGTATTCTGGTAGCCAAATAGCCGCGCAATCCAATGGCACAAAGCGTAACAATTTGTTTGTCATGGGGAATCTCCGTGAGCCTGTCTCTTATCTCATCTAACGGAATATTGATAAATCCGGGTATCGCGCCCATTTCAAACTCCTCTCTCGTGCGTACGTCAAGCAGCAGCGTTTCGTCGCGGTTGATATTTCCAATTTCACGCCAGGTAATAACGGGCATAGCGCCTCTTATGATGTTGTTTGCCACGTATCCGGCAATTGCCGCAGGGTCTTTCGCCGATGAGAATGGCGGTGCGTAAGCGTGTTCCAATTTCATCAAATCGTAAACCGTTCCGCCTTTCTTGATAAGCAGAGCGATTTGGTCAATACGTTTGTCTACGCCATCGTACCCGACAATTTGTGCGCCGAAAATTTTCCCGGAAGAGGGGGCGAAAGTCAGTTTGATGCTCATGGGCAAGGCATCGGGATAATATCCGGCATGTGAATTGGAATGTGTCCACGATGATTGATACGGAATATTCAACATTTTCAACCGCTTGGCAGGAAGACCCGTGGCTCCGACCGTCAAATCGAAAACTTTGGCGATTGATGTTCCGATGGCACCCTCATATTTTGTTACATTGCCCGAAACCATATTGTCGGCCACAATGCGTCCCTGCCTGTTGGCCGGATTTGCCAAATAGTTCAACCAAGGTTTTCCGGTCAGCGGGTGCGGAAACTCAATCGCATCGCCTACGGCATAGATATCTTTTGCTGATGTTTGCAGAAAATCATCGACCAAAATTCCGCCCGCTTCTCCTATTTTCAGCCCTGCATCGGCGGCAAGTTTGGTCGAAGGACGAACTCCGATTGAAAGGATAACAATGTCGGCAAGAATTGTGTTGCCTGTGTTAAGATGCAATTTGATTTGATTTCCCTCTTTTGAGAAACGCTCTACGCCTTGCTTCAGATGGAGCGAAACTCCCTTATCCAGAAGATGTTGGTGAACTTGCGAAGCCATGGAGTAGTCGAGGGGAGCCATCACTTGGTCGGCCTGCTCTACTATTGAGACATTGGTACAGGAATGATGAAGATTTTCGGCCATCTCCAATCCAATAAAGCCGCCACCGACAACAACGGCTTCTTTTACATCGTGCGATTTGAGATAATTCTTGATATTATCCGTATCTCTTACATCACGAAGCGTAAAAATGCCCTCCAGATTTATGCCCTCAAGCGGCGGCCGCACCGGATTCGCTCCGGGCGACAACAAAAGCTTATCAAAATTTTCTGGATACTCTGTTCCGTCTGCTTTACGTACCTTCAAGGTTTTAGTCTCCGTGTCTATTGCGATTACTTCGTTTCTTACACGGACATCCACATTAAACCTTTTTTTGAAAGATTGGGGTGTTTGAACGAACAGATTGTTTCTGTCATTAATAACATCCCCGATATAATAGGGCAGTCCGCAATTAGCGTACGATATATATTCGCCTTTCTCCAAAAGGACAATCTCTGCCGATTCGTCGGTCCTTCTAATGGCTGCGGCAGCCGTAGCGCCTCCCGCAACTCCACCAATGATTACGTGTTTCATTTGATAACTTGTTAGAATGTTTGTATATGATTATTTAGCAATAATTTCTTCTATTTTGGATCCAAAATACAACATGGGTGAATCATAAATGGATTCAATTTTTTCCATTCCTTTGGGTGTCAATGAGAAATACATTTGTCGCTTATCTTTTTTTCCGTTCGATCGTTCGATAAATCCCTTGTCCTCAGCCAACCCGATTACTTTTGAAGCGTTGGAGGCTTTGAGAGACAGCATACGACTGATTTCGCCGGATGAGAGTTTGTCTTGCTCTTTGAGCGAACATAACAGCATGGCCTCTTTGAGATTTACGTTGCATTCAGCCTGCAATTTTTGCTCAAACTCTTCGATGCAGCGGACTATGTCTCGTATCTTACATAATATACTATCCATTTTTCAGAGCAAATAGGTTTGGTAAATATTTTGCAAAGGTAGTATTTGTTTTCCAACAAAATCAATTTCCATTAGAAAATATTTTCATGTGGTAATTCAATGAAAAAACAGAAAACAAAAGGCAAATATGGCCACATTTCGTAATAATGGACAAAAACTAGGCTGTACTTGTTGTGAGATTTCATGTGTGAAAAAAAGGGTGTCTTTGCCCCTTCAACGAAGTGGAGCGGGCTCTTCTGGAGACAACTCCCCTTGCTGTGTTTGGTATTTCCATATCAATGTTGCCATCCCATGTAAGCAGCGGCGACAAGTTGAGTGTTGCGCTCAAACATGCGCTGCGTAGTTTCTTGTGCGCATAATGGCTTTTGCCTGATACGCATTGATGGCGTTAGCATTGTGGTTGGTGTAGGCGGTGTTGTGGGCAACTGAATCGTTGATATCCAACGAAACGGTCTTGTGGTTCGGCTTGATGGTTGGTTTTTGGAAAATGTTGACGAAATCAGCACATTATGATTGGCATTGTCAAGCATCAAAGACCCATCGAAAACAATCATAATGCGCTGTCCGTCAATGTTGAGGGTGTGGCTCTCGTGATAGGTATCTACCATCAAGGGTGGTAGTATGTCCTTTGGAACTCCCACGGGCGAGACCACATTGGCGTAATGCTGCGACAGGAGGGCCACTGTCGGTAGGAACAAAATCAACGCGAAGGTATTCTTGTTGCATAACTTGGCGCAAAGGTTGGTTTTGTTCAAAAAGAAGCCCAAACCAATCCAATACCTTTTGCACTTCATCCCAAATTACAAATTCGGTAAAATCGTTTGTTTTGAAGGGAAGAGCGAAAGTATATGTTCACCGGACAAAAAAGCCATGGCAATAACATACCTGGCAAGACATGTTATCCGCAATAAATCAATCAAACTGAGAAAGCAATATTTTTCCTATGTTTTGACCCTTTTTGTTATAGGTTTCGCTTTTCACAGTACCCACATTCTTTGCAACCCATTCCGATGATTTGAGACGGGAGGTGAAAACACAATCTATTTCTATCCAATAGTCAATCTTGAAGCAGGAATAAGTGCCGGCAGGCGTAGTGACTTCTTCGGTGCCAACCACCTGTCTGTCGAAAACACGAATGGTCATCGATGGGACAGGAAAGCCATCCATGCTCATATTGACGGTCATTGAGGCATCGGGAAGGGTTTGTCCCACCGAAAGGGCTACAGGCAACTCGATTTCGTTCCCGATTATCTCTATTTCCCGATCTTGAAACATTTTTAAGGTATTGATATCCAATATATTTCTAATATCAAGGTAATAGGTATTGCCAATGCTTCTCATGTAAATTTCTCCACTAATGTCGGTATTTCCTTTTGCATCTTTGTGTTCCGACATAAATGCGGCTTTCAAGCCTTCCGCGGTATGGGTGACTTCGATCACCGTCTGCTGGGTTGTGCCTACTATCCTGTCCTTTCCGTCGTATTGTGTAAAGGTTGCGGAGCGTCCTTTTTGCAAGGGGAAATAGCCGGAATCCTGTTGCGCCCATCCTGGCAGTGGAATTAGTGCCGCCCATAGCAAAAGGGCAGCTGTTGCAATGCTTTTTTTCATCAAGTAATTCCCTTTTGTTAATATCATGACTGTTCTTTCTCGTCCGGTTGGAGGTATTTTGCAGGGATAAGGGTTTCGTAGCCTTTCCGGCTTTCGATGATAATGTCGAATGTGATGGAGCCGAATTCTTCGTCTGTCCAGCAATTTTTCACCAGTAGCATCGCTCTTACTGTTCCACTGAATTGAATCAAAAAAACAGACCCTGCATTAGGCGTAATACAATAAGATGAGCCATTAGGGGAAAGAAACTCGCTCGATCCGTTAGCTTGTCTGAAATACTTGTCAAATAATGCAGCATCGTTCGATTTGGCGACTTTGTCAAATTCCAAAGCGCCAAAGTTGTCGCTTTCATGAACAAATTCCATAGTTCCCGCTATCAGTTTGCTTTGCGGCCAATATTTCAGACCGTTGGGGTTGTCGGAAAAAACCGTAAAGTTTTCGGGAAGGTATACTGCATCGCGCATGTTCCCTGGGAAAGTCAAATAGGAGCTGTGGGAGCCCGAAAAGAATATTAATCCTATGGATTCTTCTATCTCCAATGTTCCGCCCAATGGAAGAATTTCGCCGGTTTTCGGCTTGAAGAAAGGTCCGACACACTGGTTGTTTTCAGGATTGCCTAAGGTGATGTTCTGATAGTGCGTAATCCATCTTTTTTCCAACTCTTCAACAGGCTTCTTCTTGCAGGAAGCAATAATGATTGCGGTTGCCGAAAAAAGGGTGATGACGAACAGATTTCTAAAAAGTTTTGTAGTCATAATGTATTCGTTATAATCAAAGAGTTAATAAATTAGAAATGCAGCTTGGCACAGGTATTGTTGTCGGGCTGCCGTTATTGGCTTCCGTCATTTGAACAAGCTGACCCCTACAAGGTAATTGGTACGTAGTTTCAATTTCACCATTACGTTCGGACGAACTCCGGTCACAATCAGATGGAGTTTGTCTTCTTTGAGCTTGTCGAGCAGGTTGCCGTTGACGATGGACAGTTTGATGGTGCCATTGGTGTCCAGCACATCGGCGCGGGCCACCAGTTGGTTTTGGTTCTCAAAATACAGCTTCATGCCGATGAAATGGTTCATGTCGAAGCCTTCGGGAGCAACCAGCTCCACGCTGCCTTGTTCGATGATGAAGCTTTTGATGTGGTCGAACGAAAAGCCGCTTTGTTCGACAATACTCGCCACGTTTACCGTGAGATCGCCTTCGTAGAGTATCTCTTCCGTACGCGCGGCTTCTCCTCTTTCGGCTGCCGCCACTTCAAATTCGATCACTTTGTCGTTTACTGGAAACTCTTTGGTGAAGGTTTCGGGTTTGCAAGAAAACAGGAGCAGGACAAGACAAGCGGTCATACCCAATAGTTTGATTTCTTTTTTCATGATGATAATGATGTGAAATTGTGATACATTCGATTTCTTTATAGGATGATTTGATGCATTTTTGCTTTCCATTTCATTTCGGGGCGCTAATCAGTACCCCGAAATTTGCAAAACTTACTATTCTACAATAACTTTGCTAACGTAATTAGCGGCATCCGATTGCAGGTGCACGGTGTAAACGCCTGCGGGAAGACCTGTCACATTCAAGCTGTGCTCTGTCCCGCTGAAGCTGAATTCCATTACCTTGCGGCCATGCAGGTCATACACCATACCTTGGTATTCGCCGGTTTCCTCAACTTTGACCACGGTTTTGTCGTGTGTGGGATTGGGTGCCAAGTCAAGGCTGTTTGACATATTGGGGCGTTCTTCCACGCCTACTGTTGACCATTCGGTATCAGCAAGCAACTTGGTAACCTCAGAACTACTATTATAATATTCAAACGCGAAACATGCTTGTGTGCGGGTAAGGTCAATATCTACCACAGGAGAGTAAAACCAATCGTACCCTGTAGAAGTGGTGGAAATATCGCCTATATACGACCATTCATCACTTCCTCC
>JBGYWU010000223.1:0-11934 GCA_041842265.1 Candidatus Limimorpha sp.
AGCATACAACGATGACATATTAGACAACGTGTACGACAATCACAGAGGGGGGATGATTCTGACAAGTACTCTGTGGCGGATAAGAGAACAAATCGGACAGGAAAAAACCGACAAGTTGGTAGCGCAAACAATTTTGAATTTGAATGACTATTTGAATAAGCGTAGTGAATTTTATTATTCGACAGACAAAGCAAAGCAAAATAAGATTGAATGGTACGATGTTTTTTACGGTTTAGTTCAAAAGGACAAAGAATTGTTTGACGGACAACACGCACAAATCATTTCTAATGAGTTTGCTCGAACGGGATACCCTGTCGAAATGGTAAAATATTAATGCCCAGCACCTAACATGGGCTTTCCGTCAGGCGGGATTACACACAAACCTGAAGTTTTGTTTCCCGCGCAGGCGTTTGCCTCGTGTTGACAGGACTACGTCCCGCCAACCCGCCGAACGCAAAGCCCCGAACCGTTAGCGGTCATTTAAAAACGAACGAAAATGGACAAGTCAAAAAGAAATTTATTAATTGTTTTAGTGGGATTTCCGCTAATTTACTTTGTGTACAGCCTGACACCTTGGGCTAACGAACTTTTTGTTAAAGGGAATAGCGATTTGTTTATCCCATTTTGGTGCGGAATTATTGTTTTGCATTGGGTAAGTGTTTTTATCGTGAGAGCATTCTTGAAGCAGGAGAATAGGACATTCCGCGATATTGGTTATGGCTTAAACACCAAAAAGACCATAATTCTCGTGCTTTCATACTTTACCGTAGCGTTGCTTGTGTTTGGCTTCACGGAGTGGTCTTTGAAGTACGTTTCGATAGATGAGAACAAATTAGCGGAATTATCTAACTTTTACCCCAAAACGACACCGCAAAGAATCTTTTTTATCGTTATGGTTTTTACCGCAGGTTTTTGTGAGGAAATAGTTTATCGGGGCTACGCAATCAGCAAACTGATAGACATAAGAATCAACAAATGGTTGGCAATACTACCGGCAGGCGTAGCGTTTGCGCTGACACACGGAATTGTTGCCGTGACGTCATACATTCAGTTTCTCTTTTACTTTGCTTTCGCAGTAGTATTTGGGGTAATTTTTGTGTTGAGCAAGCGATTATTGCCCAATATGATCATACACTTACTGTTTGACTTGACGGCAATGATGGCGATATTTCAAGCAATAAGCAGATGATGAAAACGACCCACAGCGCGTGCTTTGCGTCAGGCGGGGTGACATGCAAACTGGGAGCTTTTTGCTTTGAATGAACTTTAGGAATAGTTTGTAACTTTTCGCTTCGATTTCCGCCACTGACGCCAAGCCCCGAACCGCTAATCGAACCTTGCCCGAACGACAGCGAACATGATAATACAAGTTTGGGCCGGAGGCATTGAGTACCGACATGCTTCTTTGGTAGTAGATGGAGATGAGTCTGGCTCTCCAAGTCATCAGCAGGATTGCTTCTGTCTTCCGGGCAATGCTGCAATCAGTTTCTTTGTGTAGTCGTTTTGCGGATGCTCAAACAATTCGTCGGCATCGTTCATCTCTACGGACTTGCCGTTGAACATCACCACCACGCGGTCGCTCATAAAGCGCACTACACTCAGGTCGTGCGAGATGAAGATATAGGTCAGTCCGCGCTCTTCTTTCAGGCGGTTGAGCAGGTTGAGCACTTGCGCCTGTACCGATACGTCCAAGGCTGAAACCGACTCGTCGCAGATGACCAAGCGCGGGTTGACGGCCAAAGCGCGGGCAATGCAGATGCGCTGCCGCTGTCCGCCGGAGAATTCGTGAGGATAGCGGTCGTAGTGCGCAGCTTTGAGCCCCACTTGTTCAAGAAGGTCGCAAACAGCGGTCCGGCGCTTCTTGTTCTGTGTCTCAATGCCATGCACACGCATGGGCTCTGCTATGGCTTCCCCAATTGCGATTCGCGGATTGAGGGAAGAGTAGGGATCCTGAAACACAATCTGGGCTTGCTTGCGGAAGTCGCGCAAGGCCTGTCCCTTCAATGCCGTCACCTCGATACCGCCAAACCATACCTTGCCCCCCGTGGGTTCGGCCAAGCGTAGGATGCTGCGCCCCAGTGTGGTCTTGCCGCAGCCCGACTCGCCAACCAATCCCAAGGTCTCGCCTTCATAAACCTCTATGCTGACATCATCGACGGCTTTCACGTGGTTGTAGATTTTGCCGAAGACACCATGGCGCAAGGGGTACCATGTCTTGAGATGCTCTACTTTGAGGACAGGTTTGTTGGAATACAGTTTCTCATGACGTTGTCCCCGTTCCGCATCTGAAATCTGCAAATCTTTCAACAGCTGTTCTTTGCCGCCTTTCCATTCTCCGTCGAGAAACTCCTTTACAACGGGCAGCCGCTTCAGGCGCACGGCTAATGGAGGCCGGCAAGCCAATAGACCCTGCGTGTAGGGGTGTTGGGGCCGGGTCATAATGTCGTGCACCGTGCCGCGCTCCATAATCTCGCCGTCGTGCATGACAACGACATCGTCGGCAATTTCCGAAACAACGCCTAAGTCATGGGTGATGAAAATCATGCCCATTCCGGTCTCGGCTTGCAGCTTGCGCAACAGCTTCAGGATTTCAAGTTGCACAGTAACATCCAAGGCGGTAGTGGGCTCGTCTGCAATGAGCAGTTTGGGGTTGCAGGCGATGGCCATGGCAATCATGACCCTTTGTTTCTGCCCTCCTGATAGTTCGTGAGGATAGCTGTCGTAGATGTCCTCTGGCCGAGGAAGCATCACCTGCTTGAAAAGGCTGACGACACGCTCTTTTGCGGCTTTCTTGCTTACGGATTCATGTCGGAGAATCATTTCACAGACCTGATACCCGCATTTGAACAAGGGGTTGAGAGAGGTCATGGGCTCCTGGAAAATCATGGCGATGCGCTTGCCGCGCACCTCAGCCATCTGTGATTCGCTGAAGTCTTTGATTTCCTCGCCTTCGATTTGTATGCCGTCGGCCTCGATGCGGCTCATTTTCTCATTGAGCAGGCGCATCAGCGCCAAGGAGCTCACCGACTTGCCCGAACCCGACTCGCCAACAAGCCCCAAGGTGCGGCCGGCCTTCACGTCAAGGTCGATGCCGTGTACTGCTTCCACCCATTGGTTTTCGTGCCTGAAGGCGACTTTGAGGTTGTGGATGGACAAGAGTGTCGGAGGCATCGGATGATTTTTATGGCAAAAATACGTCTTTTTTGTTGTTTGATTGGTTTTTTCTCTACTTTTGTCAAACAAATAATACAGTCGGGCCATGAAACACGTATACTTTACCATGTCTTCAGTGCTCTTTCTCTTTGCCGCCGCTGGTGACGGCGATTCTTTGAATGAATATTCGGATGAAATATTAACTCAATAACAATACCATTATGAAACGACTCCTACTGTCATTGCCCATTTTGCTCATTGCCATGATGGCTTGCCACACCGACACAAAACCTAAGGAAACAACCATGAATATGGATGGAACGGGGGTGGCAGAGACCGTCAAACAACGCGATAGCGTTTGTGAGCATGACTATTATTTGGGTTTTGAGCAACCCGCCATTCGTGCCGAAATTGAAGGCAACGACGTGTTGCTAACTTTCGATACGGTGCAATTTGGGGGTGAGATGAGCAGAGACGGTTACCTCCTGCCGGGAATGCCCCTCAAAGTGGAAAACCTCAAAGGCGTGCCGCGAAGTGTTTTCATCGCCGACATCGGGCAGGACAACAACCCTATCCTTTGCGTGCTGCTTGAGAATGGCGATGTGCAGATTCTGAAACTTTGGAACTGTCTTGCTTATGGTGATTTCCAAGCCAGCGAAGTCTTGTACAACGATATATACAGTTTCAGAGACGGCGGTGGAGGACTTGTTGAGAACGAAGATGGGGAGGCTCCCTTCTATGAATACACTACTATCTATGCCATCACTGCCAATGGTGAGAAAGAGATTGACTTGTACGGATTCTATCCCCAGCTGAGATATTACGAATACAACGGTGACAATGTGTTTCCGTCCTGTCTTTACCAATTGAATCTCACCAACGATTGGAAGATGAGATATGTTGTTGAACGGTTTAGGGAGGAATCCGTTAAGGAGTATAAGGGCCATTTCTGGAACCTCAGCATGGATTGGGATGAGATGGTATTCCGCTATGGCTATGAATTGACCCGCCTGATTGACGGTGAAGACCCCAGCGACAGCCCCCAAGTATCGGAGATATCGGAGAAGGGCGTGTTTGAGGCCCGTTTGGGCGCGGGAAGCACCTTTGTCATCACACCCACCGAAGGCCTCGACTTGGCAGGGATCGGTTTGAACCATCCCATAGTATTTGAAATAGTCCCTGATTATTGAGAAACCCCATGGAAAGAAGATTTGTGCTCAACCACTTATGCCTACAAGGACGGCAAACCGCAGGGCGCTTGAATTAAAATGTATATTTTTATAGGATATTTCGAAACAAAAATCAGTATGGCCATGAAAAAACTCTTTTTCCTGCTTGCTTTTTTGCCCATGACGGTCTGGGCCCAATTCGACCGCTATTTCACGGAAGCCTCGCTCCGCGTTGACTATTGCTTGACGGGCAACCACAACGCGACGACCTATTCCTTGAAAGAACTCATCCGCGAGCCCTATTGGAGCGGCTCCAAGACCAATCTCGTCGATAATATGGAGTATGGTTCTTACCAAGTGAAAGTGTATGAGGCGGGAACGGAGCATTTGTTGTTTTCAAAAGGCTACCAAAACCTCTATGGCGAATGGCAGACCACCGATGAGGCCAAAAAGATTACAAAGTCCTTTGAGGAATCGGTCATCGTTCCTTTCCCTAAGGTGAAGATAGACATTGTTCTGTTGCACAAGACTTGGGAGGGTGAACTGCTGGAAGGCATGCGCCTCACCGTGTCTCCTGACGACTATTTTATCCGTGACTACAACAACCTGAATTTGCCTGTTTACGAGGCTTGGATAGGCAATAAGGATGTCGCCAAGGCTGTCGATATTGTCATTCTCCCCGAAGGCTACACCCAGGCTGAGATGGGCAAGTTCATCAAGGACTGCGATTTCTTCGTGGAGAGCCTGTTCCAATATGCGCCCTACGACCGATACCGTGAGAGTTTCAATATACGTGGATTGCTTGTTCCTTCTGCCGAAAGCGGCTGCACCATGCCTGGCGACCGCATCTACAAGAATACCGCCATGCGTTTCAGTTTCTGGACTTTTGACTCCGAACGTTACTGCATGAGCACCGACAACCGCGACATTCGCGATTTGGCGGGACAGGTGCCTTACGACCAGATTTATGTCCTTGTCAACACGGAGAAATACGGTGGTGGCGGCATCTACAACTTTTATTGTTCCAGTTCCAGCAGCAACGACTTCTCGAGCGATGTCATCATCCATGAATTTGGACATGGTTTTGCGGGCTTGGCAGATGAGTATTATTACGGCGGGACATACGAGGACATGTACAACAACGATCTTGAGCCGTGGGAACCCAACATCACTACGCTTGTCAATTTCGATGCGAAATGGAAAGACATGATGGACAAGGCTACGCCCGTGCCGACTCCTCGCGAAAAGAAATATGAAACCACCATCGGCGTGTTTGAGGGTGGCGGCTACGAGGCTGAAGGCATATTCAGCCCCCACATGGACTGCCTGATGAAGACTTTTAACGGGGACAAGTTCTGCCCCGTGTGCCAACGTGCCATCGAGAGAATGATACTTTATTACTCAGAATAAGAGCACACTGAAGCATAGGAGGATCAGCTAAGAAAGAAGACTTATGAATTACCTTGATATTATTTTAGCCATCATCTTGTTCATCTTCGGTTTCAAAGGTCTTCGCAATGGCCTCATCATCGAAGTGGTCACTTTGTTGGCCTTTGTCGTGGGTATCTACGGTGCCATGTTTTTCTCCGACTTCACAGCTTCCCATTTGCAGGATGTCATGGAAATCAACCCGAGATATATCAATACCGTCGCTTTTGTGCTTACTTTCATTGTTTTGGTCGTGGTGGTCAACATTATCGGCCGCCTCATCTCAAAGGCAATAAAAGCCATGAATCTGGGCTTTTTCGACAAGGTGGGCGGCTTTCTCTTGGGACTACTCAAAGGTGTTTTGCTGTGCAGCGCTTTTGTGATGGTGCTCAATAATTTGCAATGGACAGGTATCATCAAGGATGGGGGAAGGAAGAAATCATATCTTTATCCATACGTGGAGAGGGCCGTACCCTATCTATACAAAGGTTTCGATTTGGTGAGGGATTATGCCAAGGAGGTGCTGCCTGAAGATTCGGATGAAGACACAGAAACGGGATCCGAAGACCCCGTTTTTATGGTTTAGTTGTCTTTGGTTCTTGATCCAGAAATCTCTTGGATTCATTATATTGCCCCGCGTTCCAGCAGTGTCATGATGGTTTCAATCTCGTCGTCTTCGGGATTGTTGTGTGGGTCATACTCCGTCTTTAGGTTGTAGCCCCAAAGTCGCGCGAAGCCTTGGTAGAAGAAGGCGCGCACTTTGCCGCGTAATTCTTGCACCACTTGATAGGAAGTGTTGCCCGTCTCACGGTCGATGAGGCGCACGAGGATGAGTCCCTGCGTGATGGTGAGGTTCTTTAACTCCTCTGTATATTGGTTGGTGATTTCTTCTTCGGCTTGTTTCATCAGGCGTTTGCGCTCTCCCTTGTCGGTAACGCAGGCCAAAATCGAGTCATATTCCTGCATCTTCGCCCCAGCCAGTTTGGCGTAGGGATACACCTTTCTCACATTGTTGGCCAATCGGCGGCCATGGCGTGTGTCGGTGATTTGCAGGTAGCGTTGCATTAGGTCGATGTTGACCTCAGGCAGGAATACGATAAGAGTGGTGTCGCCATTTTCATCGATGCGGCCATAAACGACACTGCCTTTGCTCGGGTCGGGGGCGTTGGAGAAATCAATCACTGCCGACTGGGGTTTTGGGGGCTCCTTTTTCTTAACAACCCTTATTGTCTTCTTCTCCTGATTGCCATTTGCTGTCGTTTGGGTGAATCCGGTCAGACCCATCAAGGCAGCCAGTGCGACTAATGCTATTTTTTTCATGGCGTTTTTTTCTTTGTAGGTATAACGCGACAGGAATAGCAAGTATTGTGCCAAAAAGCGAACGCGCCCCTGCCAAATGTTTATTGTGATGTTGGTAGGGGGGGCGCGTTCATAAAGGAAGAAGTCAGTCTCCTACATGAAGTTTCTGTAAGCCTGATTTCTCTAATTTCTTCTCTGCATAGGCGCGGTCGATGACCAGTTCGGTTGCGTTGATATCGGACGGCAGCTCAAACATGGCATCGTTTAGGATGGCTTCCATGATGGAGCGCAGGCCGCGTGCGCCAACCTTAAACTCGATGGCTTTTTCCACTACACAGTCGAGTACCTCTTCCTCGATGACCAAATTGATGTGGTCCATGGCGAAGAGCTTCTTAAACTGTTTCACCAAGGCGTTCTTTGGCTCGGTGAGGATGCGTTTCATGGCATCGGCAGTTAATGGATTGAGGTGGGTGATGACGGGAAGGCGTCCGATGATTTCTGGGATCAGGCCGAATTTTTTTAGGTCGGCAGGGGAGAGGTATTTCAGCATGTTGTCCTTGTCCAAAGCCTCGTTGCCTCCGGTGCCGTAGCCGATCACGTTGGTGCGTTTTCGGGCCGCTATATGTCGCTCTATGCCATCGAAGGCGCCGCCGGCGATGAAGAGGATGTCTTTCGTGTTGACGGCGATCATCTTCTGTTCGGGATGTTTGCGCCCGCCTTGTGGCGGCACGTTGACGACCGATCCTTCCAGCAGCTTTAGCATGGCTTGCTGCACACCCTCGCCCGATACGTCGCGGGTGATACTGGGGTTGTCGCTTTTGCGGGCAATCTTGTCGATTTCGTCGATGAAGACAATGCCGCGTTCCGTTGCGGCCACGTCATAGTCGGCGGCTTGCAGCAGCTTGACGAGGATATTCTCCACATCCTCTCCCACATAACCCGCCTCGGTGAGTACGGTGGCGTCGGCGATGGCAAAGGGCACGTTGAGCATTTTGGCTATGGTGCGGGCCAAAAGAGTTTTGCCCGTGCCGGTCTCCCCAACAAGAATGATGTTCGACTTTTCGATTTCCACCTCGTCAGAGTCTACTTTTTGGCTGATACGCTTGTAGTGGTTGTAGACGGCCACAGCCAAGGTGCGCTTGGCTTCGTCCTGACCAATGACATACTGGTCGAGGAAGCTTTTGATTTCGGAAGGCTTTTTCAAGGTCATCCCGGAGGGGGAATAAGTCTTGCCTCCCTCACCAAACTGCTCCTTGACGATGAGATGGGCTTGTTCGGCGCAACTATCGCAAATCTCGGCATCGATGCCTTGGATGAGCAGCCGCACCTCAGAGGATTTTCGTCCGCAGAAGGCGCAGACTCCTGACTTTTTTGCCATGGGTTATGCCGGTTTGTTCTTGATGAGCACCTCGTCAATCATGCCGTAGTCCTTGGCTTCGGTGGCTGTCATCCAATAATCACGGTCGCTGTCGGACCAAACCTTGTCGTAGGTCTGTCCGGAATGCTTGGCGATGATTTCGTACAATTCCTTTTTCAGTTTCTGGATTTCGCGGGCCGTGATTTCAATCTCGGTGGCCTGGCCTTCCACGCCCCCCATGGGCTGGTGGATCATGATACGCGAGTGGGGCAGGGCCGAGCGTTTGCCTTTGGTGCCGGCACACATCAGCACGGCGGCCATCGAAGCGGCCATGCCGGTGCAGATGGTGGCCACGTCGGGGCTGATGAACTGCATCGTGTCGTAAATGCCCAAGCCGGCATACACGCTGCCACCGGGTGAGTTGACGTAGATCTGGATGTCACGCTTCGAGTCAGTCGACTCAAGGAAGAGCAGTTGGGCTTGGATAATGTTGGCCACATAGTCGTTGATGGCGGTGCCAAGGAAGATGATACGGTCCATCATCAGGCGGCTGAACACGTCCATCTGGGCAACGTTGAGCTGCCGTTCCTCGATGACGGTGGGACTGATGTATCCGTTGTTGTTGATTTTTGAGATGTATTGTTCAAGACCGAGTGTGCTCATACCCAGGTGCTTGGTGGCGTACTTGAAAAAATCGTTGTTCATGTCGTTAGTGCTTTATTGGGTAATAGAGTTCTATAAGCTATAGCTGTTTACTTGGCTTTCCTCTCCTCGTCGAGTTTCTTCAGAAAATCGGAAGAGGTGGTTTCCGCGCTGTTGATGTTCATCTTGCCTTTCAGGAACTGAGTCATCTTGATGTCGGCAAGTTGGTTCTTGATGCCGTTCACTTGCTGTTCATTCTTGAGGTAGTTGGCGGCAATCTTGTCCAAGTTGGCTTTCATGTCGTCTTCAAGGGAAACATAGTCGATACCCGGGAAAATCTGTTTGAGCACGAAGTCTTTCACTTCTTCTTCCTTGACAATGAGTTCGGGGTTGGCTTTCACTACGCTGTCCTCAATGAGTTGCCAGCGCAGGCTCTTCTCGTATTCGTTTTCGTAGTTTTTCTCGATTTCTTCGGCTGTAACCTTGCCTTGGCTGTTGTCCACAATCCAGCGTTTCACGAAGGTGTCGGGCAGGTCAAATTTCACGGCAGCTACCAGTTCGTCAATCATCTTGTTGAAGAGGATGGGGTCGGTCTCGGCCTCATGCTGTTTCTCCATCTCGGCCTTGACGGCTTTCTTGAAAGTGTCGAGGTCTTTGATTTCGTCCTTGGGGAAGATTTTCTTGAAGAAGTCTTCATTGAGTTCGGGCTTCTCGTCTCGGATGGCGTCGTCAATGATGATATTGAAGTCGCCGCCTGCCGGAGCATCGCTGCCCAACACTTTGGCGGCTTCCTCTTCCGATCCGAACACCTTGGCGAAGTTGACGATGAACTCGGCACCCACTTCCTTGTCGATGAATTTCTTGCGTTGGGTCTTGTTCTTGATTTGGCTCATGTTGAAGTAAAGCCCGTCTTTCTGGAAGCCGCCTTCCACTTCCTTGCCGTTATTGGCTTCGCGGATCTTGATTTCGAGGCGGTCATCCTCTCCTACGGTTTCAGGATGGCTGGTGTTGGGATTGCGCTGTTGGAGGTCTTCGACGACCTTGTCCACTTCCTCATCAGTGGGAACGATATGGTAAAAGTCGACCATGGTGTTGGTGAAGTCGACATGGATTTCGGGGCGCAGGGCGGCTTCAAAGTAGAAGTCGAGGTTGTCTTCTTTCTCCAAGTCGGCTGGCTGCTGCAACTCAGTGTCGCTGAGCGGATAGCCAAGGAGGTCGAGGTTGTTGTCTAAAATATGTTTGTTGAGGCTGTCGGAAACAACCGTATTCAATGCCTCCATCTTGGCATTGGCACCATACAACTTCTTGATCATGCCCATAGGTACCATGCCGGGACGGAACCCGGGAACATTGGCTCTCTGGCGCATCTGTTTCAGGGCTTTTTCGACCTTTTCTTGGTAGTCGGCCTTCTCAACGTTGATTTTGATGGAGATCAGATTGTCTCCTTTTGTGGTTTGCGTGATGTTCATTTTCGTTGTTATACTATTGATTGTCTTTGATTTGTGCGGATGAAGGGACTCGAACCCTTACTTCTCTCGAAACCAGATCCTAAGTCTGGCGCGTCTACCAATTCCGCCACACCCGCATGTGTGTGTCGCTTTTTTGAGGGCGCAAAGATACGACTTTTCTTTGAATGCGGAATTAAGAACACACAGATTTCAATAGCAAGTGCAAAAATGGAATGGTTTTAGACACAAAGCGCAAAATACCCGTCTCTAGGAGTGTCGAATTTTAGGCATGTGGTTCGTTTGACGACGAAAATAATGTTTTTTTCAAAAACCGCCCAAACCCTTTGCGGAATTAAAAAACAATGTTTATCTTTGCCTCCGATAACTAACCATAAAAACAGCACAAACATGAAAAGACATTACACATCAAGAAGCAAAGTCCTTCTCCTCTTGTTGCTGGTTGCGGCTGGGGCGGCGAAGGCACAAACACATGAGTTTGCTCCGGTAGGGGCGGAATGGTATTATAATTATCAAATGAATTGGATAGAGGGATATGTTAGAATAACTTCAGAAACAGATACTGTCATAAATGGCTCCCATTTTAAGAAACTCGTGAAAAGCCGTCACGTGTACGATTATGTTGAAGAAATGGAATCCGAATATGTCATAGGATACGATTATGTTTTGCAACGAGACGATTCTGTGATGGTTTTTCGGAATGGACATGTTTATAAATTGTTTGATTTTGGTGCTGAAATCGGGGATTCATGGGAAATCCCACAAACATATCCGGCTTGTCCTGATTCGGTCGGGAGTGTTGTTGTGGTTGGAAAGGGAGAAGAAGATGTGTTTGGATTGAATCTTCGCTACATTGACATTAATGACGCGCCAGGAAGTTCTTGGGGCTATGGGTTTCACGGCCATGTCCCTTGTAGAGTCTATGAGAGAGTCGGTCCGGTTAATAGTTACCTCTTTCCCGAACAATTATGTTCGATTGATTTCTGTGAAGGAGGGATGCTAAGATGTTATCATGATGGTGAAGTGATGGCGCAAATCGGCAATGTTGATTGTGATTATGTGTATCTTTCGTTGACTGAACAAAGTGATAATTGCACAATTAGGGTATTTCCTAATCCCGCACGAGATTATGTTCAAATCACTCTTCCCGCATTTGAAGACTCATCAATAATTATTGATGTTTTTGATGCCTTGGGTAGACGATTCGAAAAAATGGATGTTGTTGAAGAAACATATTACCTTGACATCAGCCGTTATCCGACGGGTTTATACAGCTTGTTAGCGCGATCAAATTCAAATACATACCACGGTTTCTTTGTCAAATTGTAGTCTTAGAAAAACAGAATTAATCTGTCATGAAACATTGGTTATTCATCTCTTTTTTGTCAGTTTGTGGCATTTTGTCCTTAAAAGCCTAAGA
>JBGYWU010000224.1:0-2887 GCA_041842265.1 Candidatus Limimorpha sp.
AAAAATACAATTGGTATTACAAGGTCTTGGAAGAACAATGCAAACTCTGCTACCGTTCCGAATCTTGTTCGCAATGTTTCTTCCAAATTGACAACTTTGAAACAAATCAAAAATGTCATGCACTGATGAATCGACAGCAACTGTCAAAGGAATTGTCTTCAGTAATAGACTTCATTGAAAACAATCCGGAAATACCTGAAAGAATAATCAACGAAGTAATTCTTAAATAGTATGAAAGCCAAAGCTATAATCACACTTTTCTGCATATTATTCGCTGCATTCAACCTGAAAGCCCAAGACCAATATTTGTGGCCTATAGAAGGCAAAACCGCAGGCGAGGGCATCATTTATAAACCGCAGTCCTATATTGGGCAGGAATTGAACAGCAGCAATCTTATTATCGCCGCACCGTTGAATACCAATATTTTGGCTCCTGTGGATGGAACGATTGTTATTTTCCATTATTTCATGAAATCAAAACTTAACTTCAGTACTGAGTACGGCAAAACACCAACGAATTTTCAGCAGGATTCGCTGTATTTTGCCGAATTGGGCACGGAGGATGTGCAATTTTTGAATATCTGTGTTGGAATTGAAACGAGCGACAGGGCAACGGTTTATATTTGCGGTTTGCGGCCTTCCAAGTTGTTCAAGACCGGACAGAAAGTGCAACGCGGCGATGTTATTGGCACGACTGGATACTATTACAAAAAGATAGATCAGCCTTGCATTTCCGTTTCCATCACCAAAAACCGCATTCCCGACGACCCGATGACGCCATTCGACCTTAACAGCACTTTCCAAAAACCGAACACGGAACGAAAAACAGACTTTTCAAGGGAAGAAGCCACCGAGGATTATCAAGTGCTGGTGGATGCCCTCAAGGAAGGTTTTCCCGGACTTTATGACTATGTTTCGGAGAGCGAGTTTAACCTCCATACAAGAACAATCATGGATTCTTTCTCTGAAACCGTGGATGTTTTTGCTTTGGAATCAGCGGTTAAATCAACCCTTGGACTGATAAGAGACAGCCATACGGCATTGATGAACCCAACAAACAAGCCTGAATACACAGCTACCATCTGTTTTGGACTTCAGGGCGACTCGATGTTTGTAACCAGGACTACTCATGCAGACATTAGCTATCTTGGCAAGAGAATCGTCTCAGTGGATGGTATCCCTTGCGATTCGATGAAAGTGTTGTTGAGAAACCACATGAATGGTTCTGACGGATTCGTGGAAAGTTTTCCCAACTTATATTTTCTCACATCCTTAGATACGAGGTATTGTAGGAACATACAGATGTTCAAGACAAAAGGCGATGTGGTTCTTCGCTTCGCTGACGGCGAGAAGAAGTTGTTCAAAGGCGTGAGAATTGACCAAGGTTCTGTCTGTATTCCGTTTAAACCCAGTTGGAGGACTTGGTTTCTTACCAATCGGATGGAACATGTTAGTTTTCGAAAGGTTTCCGACACAACTGCCTATTTAGGCCTTGGCAGTTTTGATTTGAACCAAGCAGAGTTGGACAAAATCAGGGATCATTTCGCTCAGATGGCTAACGACAGCGTCACCTGCCTGATTATCGACTTGCGCAACAATTCCGGCGGAACCGAAGAAGTTATGAAGAAAATCTACTCCCATATTGCGCAAGCGCCTTTCCGACAAGAGATTTGTCAGAGGGTGAACAAGCGCGGCAATTTTGATTTTTTCCGTTACAGCACCAATCACAGCGTAGAATACTGTCAAAAATGTGCCATCGACCAACATTGTGAAGGTGAAATCCTATTCCCTGATTTTGAACCGTCATCTGACGGAAACGGCTTTGTCCTCGACCTTTCAGACAAATGGTGCCAGCCTGATTCGACCGTGAATTACAAAGGTCGGGTCTATCTTCTCGTCAATGAGCATTCGCAATCCGCTTCGTCGGTTTTCGCGGGATGGGTGAAAAAGCAATGGCGCGGTGCCATCGTAGGGCGCGAGACCGGTTCAACCTACCATCAGATGAAAGCCCATAAATTCGAGAACCTGATGTTACCCAACTCAAAGTATATCATTCATTTTCCATTGGTACAAACGGTGATGGATACCGTGGTGAACGTGCGTTTTCCCTACGGTCGCGGCGTGTTGCCGGATTTCGAACTGAAACTCACAACAGAGGAGTTGAAGTGCAAGTCCGACTCCATGCTCAACTACACCTTGCAACTCATCGACAAGGGCAAGTACATCGAGATCCCATCAAAAATCCAAGGGCGCAACACCTCCAACCCGTCCATTGAACAGCAACCGAAAAAAGGAAAAACAGAATGGTATTGGATAGTTGCAATTGCCTTAGCCTTTGTTATCATAACCGTTGTTATTGTGAAAATAAATGTGAAAAATCGTGGAAATTAAAATAAATAAAAAGTATTGGCTGTGCCTTGAACCAAGCACGTTTGTATTTAATGGCAAAGAAGAACATGTGTTGTATAACTCTTTGTCGAAAAAGATGTTGGTATTCAAGAATAGCGCTGATTCAAAAAACGAATTGGAGGTGTTAAAACAATTTGAAAACATGAGCAACATGTATTCATTGCTGTTTAGCGGACAAGAACTAGAAGATTTAGGATTGGTAGATTTTGTCGAAAAGATTCGAATTGGCTATTTTGGAGATTTACTGCCTGAAGAGTTTTTTACACAGAAACCAGTTGTTTTTCCACCTGTTGCAAATGTAAAGAATAGCATAGAAAATCTTCAAAAAGACCCAGAATTGTCTGGACGTCAGACCTATTTGCGCTTCTTGCATGAAATTAGTATCTATTTGAATGGTGACTGCAACAGGAACTGTGCTTTTTGTAATCAATATAAGAATCAGTTCCTTTATTGCACGAAGCATTCTCAACATGTACCG
>JBGYWU010000225.1:0-7316 GCA_041842265.1 Candidatus Limimorpha sp.
GGTGAGGCCGTTCCATACAGGCACGCCGGCATATTTCGCCAATTCTTCAACAATGTCCTGGCCGAAGCCGCGGTACTCGATGCCGTCATACATACGTCCAAGCACGCGGGCGGTGTCTTTCATCGATTCCTTGATTCCGATTTGTGAGCCGGTGGGACCAAGATAGGTGACATGGGCACCTTGGTCCTTGGCGGCGACTTCAAAGGCGCAACGGGTGCGGGTTGAGGTCTTTTCGAAGATCAGGGCGATGTTCTTGCCCGTGAGACGGGGTTGTTCGGTACCTGCATACTTGGCGGCCTTGAGGTCGGCGGCGAGTTTCAGGAAGAAATTAATCTCTTCTGGAGTGAAATCCAATAGTTTCAGGAAGTTCCTGTTTCTGAGGTTAAAAGCCATTTTGTTATGAATTAAAGATTTATGATTCAAAGATTCAAAATTCTGTCATTTGGTGTCATTTGTAGGCGGAACGGACGAAGCCATGCAGAAAAACCGCCGCAAAATTAGTCTTTTTTCCTTTACAACTCAATTAATTAAACAACTATCTTTGCGGCATGATTATAATTGACAACGTTGTTGTTTCCGATGCGTTTCTGAATGCCCAATTTTGTTGCTGCCTGCCACGCTGCAAAGGGTGGTGCTGTGTGGCTGGTGATGCGGGTGCGCCATTGGAAGCCGATGAAATTGAGCGAATTGAGGGCAATCTTGAAGCCATCAAGCCGTATATGCGCCCCGAAGGCATCAAAGTTGTGGAAGAGAACGATGTTTATGACTATGACGAATGCGGCGAGCTCGTTACGCCCTTGGTGAACGGAGAGGAGTGTGCTTTCGTGTATTTTCATGAGAATGGCACGGCACTTTGCGCTATCGAAAAGGCCTTTTTGGAAGGCAAATGCGACTTCTGGAAGCCCATATCTTGCCACCTTTACCCTATCCGCCTGGTAGAGAAGGACGGCTTTACCCACATCCACTACCACGAGTGGAGCGTGTGTGTGCCCGCAAAGCGCAAGGGCGAGCGTGATGGCATACCGCTGTGGAAGTTTCTCAAAGGCCCTATGGTGCGCAAGTTTGGCGACGACTGGTATAGTAGGTTGGAGCGTACGATTAAACAGTAGAGACTGTGTGTGCGCCGTCTCTGCGATTAGAACTGGAAATAGATGAAGGCCTGTAGGTCGGCGGTGACGAATTGGTAAATGATGAAAACGGCGACGACAGATACCAAAACCATCAATGCAATTGGCATTCTGGCGAACCAAATCCGGTAGCGCCGCTTGAAATTCTCTGGCAGCCAATGGATAATCATGCCTATTAGAA
The DNA here is from genome assembly GCA_041842265.1 of Candidatus Limimorpha sp. Classification (GTDB taxonomy): domain Bacteria; phylum Bacteroidota; class Bacteroidia; order Bacteroidales; family F082; genus Limimorpha. Next base: position 1,309 of record JBGYWU010000225.1, read on the forward strand.
TGAGGATGAAAACATTGCTATAATGAACGATGATGTCAGGGACCTTACTCCAATCCCAAAGGCTGCCCATTTGGTTGACCATGTTTTTGGCGGTGTTCCAGGCGGTTTCGTTGGCTACGGCAGGGTCGAGGTTGGAACCGCTGCGGAAAAACAGCCGCGTGAAAGTGATGAAAGTGAAAGTTTGTAAAATCGCCCATGCGTCTTGGAGCCACAGCCAGGCTTTCTTGCCGCCGAAGAGGTTGTATAGCATTCTTACGGTGTTGCCCGCTAACATCATCATGCACCAGTAAAAGATTAGGGTGAATACAGATTGGGGGGCTAAAACACAAAGCACGCGCAGCAGGAAGGTAACCGCCATTAAAAATAAGGTGCGCCCATAAACACTCCAGTCTTTCCAGAAACGGTAAAACACCATGCCGATGCCGTTTAGTCCGCCCCAAATCATGAAGTTCCAAGAGGCACCGTGCCAAAGTCCGCCCAACAGCATGGTATCCATGCGGTTGATTTCGGTGGTGATTTTCTTGCGTTTTTCAGGCTTGAAGATAGCTAGTAACGTAAGACTGGCGGCCAACAAGCCTACGCCCAAACCCACCCACCAGCTTCCCGAAAGGAAAACAGCGATGGCGGCAATCATGATGAGGATACAGAAAGTGCCAAAAGTTGCGTTGCGGTTGCCGCCCAAAGGGATGTAAAGGTAGTCTTGCAGCCAACGCGAGAGCGAAATGTGCCAGCGCTTCCAAAATTCGCCTGGATTTTTGGCCTTATAGGGCGATTTGAAGTTCTCGGGCAGGTAGAAGCCCATCAGCATGGCCACTCCGATGGCGATGTCTGTATAGCCGGAGAAGTCGGCATAAACTTGCAGCGAATAGCCGAACAAGGCCATCAGGTTCTCGAATCCTGTGTATAACAGGGGTTGGTCAAATACGCGGTCGATGAAGTTGACAGCGATGTAGTCGCTCAGTACGATTTTCTTCACCAAGCCGTTCATGATCCAAAACACGGCAATGCCGAACTGGCGGCGGCTGAGGAAGTATTTTTTGTGCAGTTGCGGAATAAACTCGTTGGCCCTCACGATGGGGCCTGCCACCAGCTGTGGGAAGAAGCTGACGTAAAATCCGAAGTCGAATATGTTGCGGACGGGTTGGATACGCTTGCGGTACACATCCATAATGTAGCTGATGGCCTGGAAAGTGTAAAACGAGATGCCCACAGGCAGCAGGATGACATCAACACTGAAACGGTTGCCGCCCGTCATTCGATTCCCCACCCACGAAAAGACGTCGAAAACGCGAAACTCCAAGCCTGTTAAGTTGTTGACGACATCAGTGATGAAATAGGCGTATTTGAAATAGAAGAGGATGGACAAATTGACAATGACACTGAGTGCCAACACAGCATTGCGGCCACTGTCTTTCTTTCGCGTATTGAGCCACTTGCCTGCGAAATAGTTGTATAGGGTGATGAAAAGCAGAATCAGAACGAAAAGCCCGCTGGTCTTGAAGTAAAAGAACAAGCTGACGAAAAACAGGAAGATGTTGCGCAGCAGACACCTGTTTTTTACCAAACAAAACACGGCGAACACCAGGGCGAAGAACGCCCAGAAATAAAACTGGGTGAACAATAAAGGATGTGCCTTGTCGAACGAGAACAAGTTGCGCAAGAAATCCAGCGCTATCTCGGAGAAGTTGGACATATCACTGTTGTATTGCAGTGGATTTGACATGTTCGATATATCGGCTGATTAAGGCGTTATATAGTAAGTCACCGACAAGTTTGTAGCCGCTGCTGGTGAAGTGGACCTTGTCTCTCTGCGCCAGACCCGCCTTTTCCCAATTCTTCATCGAACGCAGTCCGCCCATAATGTCGAATTGGTTCCACACGGCGGCATTATACTGCTTGCCCATCTCTAAGAAGGCCTTTTCGGCAATACGGCCGTTGAGGTTGACCTCGTAGCGTGTTTTCCGCTTTACTCTCACGCGCTTGTAGCTGTCGTTGTTGGTTACAAAGAGCAGGGCACAGTCGGGGTTGACGCGTTTGATGACATGGATGAGCTCGTCGTAGTTTTTCTTGAACATCGAGGCATCGAAGTCTTTCTCGGCTGCGTCATTAATGCCGATGCCGAAGATGATAAGGTCGGGTCGAATCAGGTTGAGGTCGCGTTCGAAGTCATCACAGCGCAGGTAGGAAGGCACGCTGGCGCCGTTCACACCTACGCCGTGCACGCTGATACCCGGCATGCCATTTTCCAAGAGCACACCTTGTAGCGTAAACTCACTTGGCATGGTCTCGAAGAAGATACAGATGGAGTCGGTGAAGGCAGGCAACTTGAAGGTGTAAGTCGACTGGTAGTCGTTGAAACTGCCTTTGACGGTATCGCCTTTATAGCCAATCACCGGAGTTACGTTCCCGGTCTCCGAAAAGCCGACAAGGGTTACTTTGTTGAATTCGAAAACAGGACTGAGCGGTGTGGGTCGCCGCTCGCGGCTGACGATACTCACCGAGGCACCGGCATCGGTGGTGCTGATGGCAGCGCCAGCCAACCCCATGCGCTTGTCGGTCTCCTTGAGTACTGCGTTGCGGCTATATTCCCAGCTGCCGGTGGAACTCACACAGAAGTGGGATGGGTTGTTTGTCCCGCCTGCCGCAAAGGGGAAGACGAAGTTTTGTCCGCCAATCAAGTCGGTGCTAATGCTGAGTAGGTTGTTGCGAAACTGTTGTGTGAACACCCCGGCCTGCACGTGTGAGCCTCCAATATGCATAATGCTTATATTGCCCGTGCCGAGAAAAAGCACCGAATCGAGTTTGGTGAAGAAACGCTCCATGGCAAGGCTGTCGCCAGGGTAGAGGATTCGGTTGCGGTCAAAACGAGCGAATTCCAAATCCTCAATGGACTTCAGTAGCGGTTCGGTTTGGGCGTGGGTTGAAACGAACGCGAACAGTAATCCTATGGCAGTCAGGAGTTTCTTCATCTTTTTTTCTTTATCCCATAAGGGTCGTAGAAAGGCAGCTTGATGCGGCCTATGGTGCGCAAGGAGTCTTCTTTAGGATCGAGGTTGACAAATTCGATGACTTTATCACTTGGCACGCTTTGGCGAAACTTGTAGAAGTCGTAATAGATGGTGAGCGAACGGGCCAAGTTGGAGCCGATTTCTTGGGCACCGGTGAAAGTGAAATGAATATAGTCGGATCCGGCCAAGGCGGGTTTGTGTTTCACCCATTGTACCATCGAGCCTTCGCCGCCCATCACGTTGAACATATCCCAATAGGCCACCTTGTTGCGCAGGGTCATGGCGCGGAGCGAGTCGTTCAGTTCGGGCAAGCCATGCCATGTGCTTATCTTGCCGCCGTAGCTGCGCCCCATGTCGGCTGGGCCGATGAAGAGCAGGGTGGCTGCCGGTGCGACACGTCTCATATAATCAATCTGCTTTTCGAGTTCGGACAGGTATGACGTGATAGTTTTAGGTGAGGTAATACTCGGCATACGATTTCCGCCGAACTGCATGATGATGAGTTTGGTGTTCAAAAGCTTGAACGACTGGCGGGCGACGGCTTCATTCATTCGGTTGAAGATGGTGCCCGAACAGCCGCGCAAGGCTACATTGTCGATGGCCACACCCGGGTCACCGTCGAGTAGGACAGCATAGATTTCGGCGTTGCCCTTGAAGCTGATGGCACCCTTCTTGATGTTTTCGGGTAGGTTCCAAGTGACAAGAGAGACACTGTCGGTGGCGGCCAGCACTTTAGGTTCGGTTTCGATGTTGCCACATTTCAGCGTGGCAGTAAAATTCTGGCTGTTTTTCCCCAACAGCACCGAGACGGTCGAAATCTTTTTGGCGTTTCCGAAGGCTTGGGTGTGGTTGCTTTGGCTGAACGACACGGAACCGCTGGCAATGACTTGGCTGTATTGCGCCATCACGCCATAGCGGTTGTGGGAAGCGCGTTGGTTGGAGGCGTCGCCGTATATGGCGTAACGGTTGAGACCCGATGCCTGCTGCGACACCGAAATGGAGGGTACGGGTTGCACGGCGGGAATCATGTTGGGACCGGACCCACCAAACAATTCTTGCAGCTTTTGGCGTAATACCGAAGTGATACGGTCCATCTCGATTTGAGAGTCGCCATAGTGCATCACGCGGTAGATGCTGCCATGGTCTTGCGCTTCCAGTAGTTGATCGAAGAGCGGGTCAAAATATGTGAAGTCATCATTGGGCAGGTAAATGCGATTGGGGTTCTCCTTGAGGTATTGGCGGAAAAAGCGCATGCTGTCCAACAGGTTGTCGGAGCAGCTCATCTCAAAACTTTTGGTCACATTGTTTAAGACCTCATCAACATCGACTTTTGCTTGGGTGGGTTTGCTGTCTTCAGCGTACGAAGGAAAGCGAAGGGTGTAATCGGCAATGGTAATGCCTTCGGCGGGGAAGAAGAACCAGCCTATGCCTAAAATGAGTATTGTCGTTATGATAAATTCCAGTGTTCGAGTGGATTTCATTTCTTGATGATTAAGGTTTGGCCTTCAATGATCCTATCGCTTTTCAGTTTGTTCCATTTCTTTAGGTCAGAAACGCGGACGTGGTATTTGGAAGCGATTTTGCTCAGCGTGTCACCTTTTTTGATTTTATATTTTGGGGTAACCGAGCCTGACGATGGAGTTGAAGAGACTGTTTTATTGCTTTTTGCAGTGTTGTTTTTAATCGGAGTTTCGACGGATATTGCTGTTTTGGTGGTATTTATTGCATTTGAGGTATGCCATTCAGTTGTCTCGATAGCTTTCTTTATTACGGGTTCATCGATTTCAACGAATTTGAGTTGGCTTTCGCTTGCCAAGTAGACGCATGCGATGAATTCATCAATGACTTGGGTGTTGGGCAAAAGGTTGTAATCGCGGAAGTCCCACAGCTGAGGTTTCTCACCGTGGTAAATCAAGGCATGCTGCAAGGCAACGGGGCTGTTCGTGTAGGCCAAGATGCTGTACCACCAGTCGCCATATTGTTGGTACAAATCATTCAAACAATCCAGGGCAGCGCATGTGGAGGCTTCCACATCGAAGCGCTCGTCGCGGTCGCCGTCGATGGACAGCCCGTAATGCATGGCCGTCAAAGTGGGCAGCTGCCAAACTCCGCATCGGTCTCCCTGACAATAACTGCTTCGCATCCCGCTGAGCGTCAAAGGCAAATACCTCAGCTCCAGAGGCATGTTCCTTTGCGCCAAGGCTGAATCAATCATCGCCGAATAGGTTAGGAAATGGGTAGAGAGGGGTTTGTCGGCAAAGAGACTCACCGTTCTTTCCAAGCTTTCATGATAGGGAAGGGGGATGGTTTTTTCCCAAATTTTCAGATCCTCAGCAAGTTTGCCGCTCTCCGACGACAGGCAACAATTGTTCGTCGCGAGGCAGAAAACACCAGTCCATAATATGAATAACGCTTTGAATCTCATATAACTCTATTGCCCGCTTGCCTCGTTGGACATCGTTTTTTGACCTTGAGGCATTGAAGCGACAAAAATACGGAAAATGTTTGGATTTGAGGTGTGCTTTTTTGCTACTTTTGCACTTTCAGTTCCACATAGGCGGAACGAGGCACAAAATGACTTTTCAAAACGATATTGACCCAACACCATGCTTTCAAAACCAATAAATGATGGAACTCTCCAACGCGATAACAACCATAGATAATACCCGCATCATGAATTCGTGCCTCATCAAGAGCAAGCAGGCCATGCGGGATTATTTGACAAAAGTACGCAAAACGGCCGCATCCGAGATGGCTGTAAGCCAACGTGATATTGAGTCGCAAGTGCGAGAATGGAGGGCTCACAATTTTTTCTACTGTATCCATGTGTTTCGCAGCCGCACCAAAGACGTCGACTTGGAGAGGAAACAGGCATGGTGGCGCGAGTGGTTTTGCCGAATCGTTGATTTTATCTATTTTTGGGACAATTGAGGTTGATTTTTTTTGCTTTCTAAAGAAAATGCATTATTTTTGCAAACTGAAATATCCAAAGATCAAACC
>JBGYWU010000226.1:0-9397 GCA_041842265.1 Candidatus Limimorpha sp.
AGTCAATTCCCCTATGAAAAAACTTTGTTATGTCATTTTATTTCTCATCTTGAGTTCCTGTGGTAAATACGGGGAAATGCTCAATTATGTATTAGACGCTAAGAAAACGTTTAAAGACAAAGAATGGATCAACTATGAAGTTGTATTAAGCCAGTGTTATGATGGTATGAGCCATGACGCAATTGTCTTTACTGTCTATTCAAACTGTGGCAAGGAAAATCCCTATTATGTGATAAGAGATACGGTAAGGATGCAATCGGTGAAAGTGGAATCTGGCAAGGTCCTGGCTGTTGACGAGATGAATCATGAGTTAAGTTGCTTTCAAGTTAGTGATGACGATTCGTTAGGTTGGTGGGCGGAGCAAGTAAAAAATGAAGTTGATAGTCAGTTGTCATACTTGTCATTCTATTTTTTGACTTTGCCGAAAGAAGTCATGCCGTCTTTTCGCCTACAGTCCATTCGTGAATCGAAGGATACGCTTTGTGGAAACATTCCGGTAAAAAAATATGTGGCATTGCATTCTCCAAGTTTGATGTTAAATCGCGAAACCAATGAGTTTGACATTCCTTTTCAGTACGAAAGTGTGATTTGGCGTAATCTTAATACAAAGCTTGTTGATAGTACCGTGAGATAAAGGTCTTCGGCACATCCGAGGACACTGCCGAGATTGACAGGTATGCCCTCGAAGCCAGGCGATGGTTATCCAGCTTCGGCAGCCAACGGGAACTGGACTTCAGCGAGTCCGCCCGTGCCCTTTCCGGGGTGAAAGGTGCGTTGGCTCTTGTTGAGCGTACCACGCTGGACGCGCCACAGGCCATCCTGAACCGCGTTTACGACCGAATCGGCTTCAACACCATCGGGGACGACATCCTCCGCCACCTTGCCATTGCCCGCGTATGCCAGCCGATGAGCAAGACGGCGACAGTGGAATACTTGAAGTCCTACTTTGACGAGGACATCAAGCTGCACAAGATCTGCCGCTACATGGACAAGCTGCACGGCACACAGCGGGAGAAGGTGCAGCAGATAAGCGTGGCGCACACGATGGATGTCTTGGAAGGACGCATCGGCTTGGTGTTCTACGATGTCACCACCCTGTACTTCGAGTCCGCGCCCGACCCCTCGGACGAGCTGCGGCAGGACGGGTTCTCGAAGGACGGCAAGACCTCGGAGTCGCAGATCGTGTTGGGGCTGCTGGTGAGCGAGGACGGCTACCCGCTCTCATACTCGGTGTTCAACGGGAAGCAGTATGAAGGATACACGATGATACCTGTCATCGACGACTTCGTGCGACGCTTCAACCTGACGGACTTCATCGTGGTGGCCGACTCCGGACTGATGAGCGGAGCCAACGTCAGTATGTTGGAATCGGCGGGCTACAAGTACATACTTGGGGCACGTATCCGCAGCGAATCCCCGGAAGTGAAGGAGTGGCTGCTCGGCATAGACCGGGTGGACGGGCATTGCGCGGAATACGGGAAGGGAGCCGGACGGAGGTTGGTCGTGAGCTATTCCTAGGCAAGAGCCTGGAAGAACGCCCGTAACCGCGAGAAAGGAGTCGCGATGCTCCCAAAGGCCTATGCCAAGGGCACGCTGACAAAGGACAAGGTGAACAAGCGGGGCTACAATAAGTTCCTTGACATCAGCAAGGACATCGCCGTCTCCATCAACTACGGGAAGATAGAGGAAGACACGCGCTGGGACGGACTAAAGGGATACATCACCAACACAAGCCTTGCCCCTGAGGAGGTCATCAGGCAGTATCACGGATTGTGGGTCGTGGAACGGGCATTCCGCATGGGCAAATCCAACCCGGAGATGAGGCCGATGTTCCACTTCACACCCAAACGCATCGAGGCTCACATCTGCATCTGCTTCGTCGCCTACAAGGTCAACAAGGAACTGGAACGTATATTAAAGCGTGAGGCCGTGGACTTCAGCGTGGACAAGGTGCTCGAACTGGCCAAGACGGTCATGACAATACAAATCCGACTGCCACAAAACAAGCAGACTGTCAGCAAAGTCATGCTGATGAAACGACACCAAAAGATCGCATTCTTATTCGATGATGTTTTTTGGGCGACACGATGACGGAGTCAGGAGCTTCTTGTTTTTCTTATTATCATTTTGTAGAGAAAACAATAGTAGTTAAATATTCATGACCTCTTTTTCGCAGAAAAGAGGTTCTCTTCGTATTCGCAAAGATACATGTTGTTTTTTTTCATTTGTCAAGTTTTTCAAGCAAAAAAATATTTTTGCGGTGAAATTCAAATTATCACGGTCACTGCCATTATTATGGAACATGTTGAATACTATATCGTTGATTCCAGTTTTACAGGCTTTGCCACACATTTTTTCCATCATATGCATTGTTATTGGAAGATACTAGGCCGCAAGGCAAAAGCAAACGCTTAGTTTCAATTGTCTTTCCGATCTTCTTTTTTTCTGCGTTTCCCAATAAAATAAGCCACTCCCAAACAGCTCAGTACCAGTACCTCACCACCGAGTGGCGCATACTGGTCGTGGTTAACACCAAGCCAAGGTATATTGGGTAATTTGCTCTCGTTTGTTCTCATGCGCGAAGATTCTTCATCATCGAGTATGAAGATTTGGGCCTTGCTTTGGTTCATGAACATGGACCCGAATAACAAGGCTATGACAGCCGCTAAGGCTATGATTTTCTTTTTCATAAAGCGTCAAGTTTATTGTGTTTGTGCTCTTATCTGATTACTATTTTCTGAACATAGGTCTTTTTGTTGCTTGTCAGCCGTAGCAAATACATGCCTGAAACGGTGTCCGGCTTGCTGATTGAACTTTGCGGTCCACAGACTTCTTCTGCCTTGATGAGCCGGCCATTCAAGTCGTACAACTCAACACGGCCATCTCCGTTGACGATGATTTCGTCACCAAACAGGAAGGCGAAAGTCTCTGCTTTATCGTGTTCATCCACGCCAGTGTATTGAAATTCCAGTCTGAAACGTGATGGGTAGTCGGTTGTGTTGGCAAAGAACTTGTATTCTCCCGTTTGTAAACAGTCTATATCGGTGCCTGTAAGGTTGTCGATGAGATGCAGGTGGCTGAAGTCTCCGTTTTCCGTGCCCCAGTCTATGGTGTAGTTGCCATCGGTGTAGGCTTTGAAATGGACGGGAACCGTACGGATGCCCGAAGGGGCAAAGGCAATCTGATAGTTCTTGTGGTTAATATGGATGCTGACAGAGGCATTCCCCGTACGCAGGCCTTTTACCTTTTCTCCCCCACCGCTTGTAGGACGTTCCAACTCTAAAGTGGCATAGTCGCGTTTGCCATCGGCATCGGTGCAGGTAAGGTTGACCAATGGATAAGCGGGAACCTCTCCGTCACGGAAGTGAGAATCGGACTTTCCAACGAGTTGTCGCATGTCGTTGGTGAAGTTGAGGTTCTGCCCGCTTGCTGTGGCGCGCACAAAGAAGCCCTGGTGCGGATGGATGTAGCGCGGTGCGGTATTCTGGCTTCCGGTAGCGCCTTTTGTGTAGGCTATGTAACCTCTATGGTCAGCGTCAATAATATAGTAGGTGTCAACATCATCGTTGGCAAGCATGTCGAAATCAAGATAGCTCTGATAGGGGTTGCCGATGAGGTTGCAGCCGCGCAACGGGGCCTCGTAGCCAGAAAGAGCTTCCGTATAGGAGAGCGGATAATCGAAATCGGCATTGTTGAGGACACCCGTGCTCATGAGCATGGTTTCCTTATCGACGGCCATCATATAGCCTTTGCCGCGTTCCATTGTGGTCTCGTTTGTGTAAGGAATATTGTCATGCGGTTCATCCTCATGCCAATGGTCGGCGCTGTTGCGCTTGAAATTGATCCAGTGATAATAGGGTTCACTGTAACAGTAGAAGTCGAAACTGCCGTAAGGCGTGTCGGTTGGGAGGTAGCCGTTGGCATTGAGTGTAATAGAGGACGGATCCTGCATGTAGCCGTGTGCGATGTTGTCGGCATAGCCTATGCCCATGGAGGGTTGTTGCAGCGGCGTGGCAAACATGTGCCAGTCGTAGGGCTTTCCACCTAACAGTGAGGCGTCACTGTTGTCGAAGGTGATGCCTACGGTAGCGTTCAGCACGTTGTTCGCGGCTTGCAGCACGCCCACGTTTTCCCCGATATATACCGCCACATTGGAATTGTTGTTTGTGCCGATTTCTGTCGTATTGGCCTTGTAGAGACAAATGTTTCCGCCGGTGGTCTTGGCATTGTATTTGGTGATCATCACGTTAAGGTCGGCCTTGTATTCCAAAAAGAGGTTGTCCGTAGTATCGACCTGGGCGATGCAAGTGAAATCGGGAAGGGCCAACACGGGATAGTCGTTGTTGACGGTGCTGGCCATCGTGCGAGTCCAGGAAGCATGGCCCTTGAGATCATCGACCTTGGCGTTGAGGGTGTGGAGCAGGCTTTGTTGCGTGCTGTTGACTATTTGGTCGTTCTGCCCGTACTTGTATTTGCCGTTCAGCCTTTGTGTTCCTGTGTAGTCGGCGGGGCTGTAGCTGTCGGTGGCGGCGGTTCCGTCAGCCACAAAGGCGTGGTAATTGGCGCTGGTAATGCTGTTGCCACGGTCTCTTCTGAGGTAACAGTTTTTCACCGTGCCGGAATTGTCGGCCGCCAGCCCGCCGATGTTGTCGGAAGCCGTTCCGCTGTGCGTAAACTTGGGATAAGAGAGGCTGTTGGCAACGCTGCCTTCGTTCTTGCCCACTAAGCCGCCCATTTCGTAACCCGTAAGGTCGGCAATGGAAATGCAAGAGTGTGTCTCTGAAGCCGAACCCGACACCAACCCGACAATGCCGCCAAGCCGGGCGTGGGAAACACTTGCTGTCAATGAGCCTGTAGCCTCGCTGTAGATGATCCTGCCTCCATTGGCAAGCGTGTCGACGATGATGCCGTAGTAGCCTTGCTTGTTTGGCCGGGTGACAAAGTTGCTGCTTGCAACGAAGGTGTTTTTCACCTCGCCGCCGTCAACATAGCCGAACATGCCGGGGTTGACGTATTCGGTCGTGTTGCGCAAGTTGCTGATGGTATGCCCCTGTCCGTTAAATGACCCTTTGAAAGGTGTTAGGCCCGTGCCGATAGGCACCCATTCGTGTTCACCCATGTCCACGTCTGCAGTAATAACAGCTGTAACGCCGGGATGCGGATGGCTGCCGTTATACCCGTTGACATATGAAATCAGCCAGGCTAAGTCTTCTTTGGAATCGATGTTGCCGACAGCGAAGCCCGAGGGCTGCTCCGTGACGATGCCGACCCAAGTGGGAGAAAACAGCTCGATGACAGGAAGGTTCGTTCCGTTGTCATTGGGCCAATACCGCTCGAAAAGGATTTTGCGGTTGTAGGCGTCCTTGTTATCAAAAGTAAAAAGGCTCAAGTCGGCCTCCGTAACGGTCCCATCACCCGACTCGACGATGTTGCGGCCATGGTAGAAATTGTTGCCCGAAACGCCTAACGTGACGTGGAGACTTCCTGCGGAGCAATTGATATCGCCGGCCTTGGTGATGACACGGTTGACCCCACTAAGGTTGTCCTTTGTTTTGGAAGAATACAGATAGATGTCGTTGTCGGGATCGAAAACAGGCGCTCCCGAAAGGAGGAAGGTGCCGTTCTGGTAAATGCCCTTGGCGATGGGGGCCGAATTGCCGGTAACGGTACCGCCGCTCATGAGAATGGTTGCGTTAGCATCACTTGTGTTGTTGTCGGTGAAATTGTATATTCCGCCACCGCTTGCCGTGGCCGTATTATCGGTAATCCTTCCGTCTGGCATTGTGAAAGTCGCTCTTTTCCCGTGGTTGTACACACCGCCGCCCGATGCCGCATTGTTGTTTCTTATCATGCTATTCTCACTCATGGTGATCTTGGCCTCGTAATTAACACCATTATTATTGAAAGGAGGAATGCCTTTGTTGTATATCCCGCCGCCGTATGCGGTGGCTCTGTTGTTGGCGATTGTGCAACTGTCAAGGATAAGAGTCCCGTTATCACTATACATGCCGCCGCCGTTTTTCGCAGTGTTGTCGGTGATGTGGCCGCTGTTTATGGTGAATGTGGATTCATTGTTGACGTTTCTTCCAAAGAATACGCCTCCGCCGTTTTTGGCTGCGGTGTTGTGCGAGATGATGGCACCGGCGTTCATGGTGAAAGAAATGTTTCCGCCGTTGGTGACATTGGTGTAACCGTACACGCCTCCGCCGTCGCTTGTCGCCTCGTTGTAGGAAATCGTTCCTCCGTTTATGAGGGCGCTCGACGTACCGGTATAGTAGTATATGCCGCCGCCGCTTCTTGCGGTATTGTATGTGACCGTTCCGTTTTCGATGGCGAAGGATGCTCTGCTGTACAGGCCGCCGCCCCAACTTGTCGCATGGTTACGGGTGATCGTGCCGTTGTGGAGCGTGAAGGTCGCGCTGTTGTACACCCCGCCGCCGGAGCCGTATGCGGTATTGTCCGAAATCATTCCGCTTTCAAAGCGGAAGGTGCCCCTGCTATACACCCCACCGCCGTCGTTAGCGCTGGTGTTTCCAGAAATTGTGCCGTTTTCAAGGACGAAGGTCTGTGTGTTGTAAACCCCGCCGCCGCCGTAGTCATAACTCCCTTGGTTGGTCGTTCTGTTGTTAGAAATCGATCCGTTCCTGAAAGTGAAGGTATCACTGTTGTACACGCCTCCGCCGTAGTGCACGGCTTTGTTGCCTGTGATGGAACCGTCTTCAAGCGTGAAGGTTTTTGCATTGTAAACACCACCGCCTTCTTTCCACGACATATTGTCGGAAATCGTGCCGTTTGCAAAGGTGAAGTCACCGCGGTTGTACACCCCGCCTCCGTAGGAGTCTGCAATATTATCGGAAATCGTGCCGTTTGCAAAGGTGAAGTCACCGCGGTTGTACACCCCGCCTCCGTAGGAGTCTGCAATATTATCGGAAATCGTGCCGCCTTCCATGGTAAAGCTTGTAGAAACCGTGTATGACGTTTCGCCGGCATACAGGCCTCCTCCGTTTCTGGCGGTATTGCCGCGAATGGTCAGGCGATCCTTCATGGTGAAAACCACATTGTATCCTGCCAAACATATACCTCCTCCACCATACACTGCCTTGTTGTCCAAAATGGAGTCGTTATGCATTTCAACTGTCGAGTTGATGAGATAAAGGCCTCCGCCGTAATTGGCTTTATTGTTTTTGATTTTGTTGCCACTTATTTCGCATGTCCAACTATTACCTCCATCTATGAAAACACCTCCACCGTATGTTCCCGCTTCATTGTCCTCGATGGTACAGTCCTTCAAGTGAAAAGTCAGATTTGGAACAGAACCCAGTAGGAAATAGAGACCTCCACCGGTGACTTTTACCATGTTATTACTGATTTTGGTTCTGATTAGTTGGATGGTGGGTGATGTTGGAGACATACTGCAAGCTATTCCTCCGCCAACATAGTAGGCGGTATTGTTCGTGATTTCGCTATCAGTGATCTTCAAAGTTTTCCCCCTGTGATATATTCCTCCACCCCAGGTGTTGGTTTCAGCAGCTAAAGCACTGTTGTTTGAGATGCTGGAGGTTGTGATCTCCAAGTATCCATCATTGTAAATACCGCCACCTTCTACAACTGTAGAGCTTTGACTGTCGGCTTTATTTCCCGAAACTTCGCTGTCGCGCATCACCAATCGCCCGTTTTTCTCGTTATATATCCCTCCGCCATAAAGCGCTGAAACATTGCCGGCTATTTTACCGCCCGTCATGTTAAAATCGGCTGTGCCTGTGCTGCTTCCGTCTCCGTTATACACGCCGCCGCCATAGCGCTTTGCCTTGTTTTTTGCAATGGTTCCACCTTGGAATTTAAGGGTGCCTTGGGGGCAAACCATGATACCTCCTCCGTCGCTGTTCGTGTTGCCTCCCATGACGATGCCACCATTGATGGAAATTATCACATTGGTGACAGGGTCTGAATAGGTCACTTCGGGGCTGTGGGTTGCCGTGGGATTGCTGTCCTTCAAGGTCAAGGTTTGGTTTGAGTTTACATAAAACACGCCACCGTCGTCTTTACCTTCCGAAAGGTTTCTGTTGATGATATGGCCGTTCAGGTCGATGGTGATGTTTTTTCCAATGTTAAGCCGATTCTCGCTCGACGTCGCCACATAGTCGACGTCAAGTGTCAAAATGCCGTTATTGGCAGTCGAATTAATACGGTTTTGCAAGGCTGTGAAATTGTTCTGTGCTTGCGCAAACCCAATGCATCCGAGAAAAAGGAGCGTGATCAGTAAGTTTTTCCACATTGCTTTTTTATTCATTTGGTTGATGTTATGGAGTTTGTAGTTTCGGTGTAAGGGTCAAAAGTGATGTTTGTTGTGTGTTTGTGTCCGAAATAAAAAAAGAACCGCGAGCCCTTTGCCTTGAGTCGAGGTTCTGGACGACCAACTATCACAAACAAGAAAGCTCACGGTATTCCGCGAGCATTTCTGCTTTCATTCGTGATAGTGTGAAATTGTCCAGATTTCGACCCAATAAAGAAAAGCCCAAATGCTTCCTAATAAGTATGTCCTTTATGTTGTTACATGATTCGATAATCGTATAAATTGGCCGCAAAAATACGAACTATTTTGTATTCGGAAGTGTTTTTTTCGATTTTTTTTCACCTCCCCACGTCATTACGTGCTCTCTTCCTTGTCATTACGAGGAGAAACAACAAAGCTAATCGAAGATCCGATGGAGAGTCAATTCATGAGAGGCAGTGAGGGTTGTGTTTGGCGCATTACAAGCCCGAAACTGCGTATTTTGTGTTCTCGGTCCGTTCTCCCAGGGCTTCGTTTGGAGCGCGGCGGGGTGTTGTCAAGGCAAACCCATAGGAATGGCGGACGGCAGTCAGGCGGTGAAATGCAATGTGACCTCTGTCGGCAAATGAATTCCGTGTCCCGATGAGGTGGAGCGCTGTGGCGTGTCTCCATTTTTTACCGTCTCCACAAGTTGGCCCCTAAGGTCCATTCGATATAATCGATCTTGGTGGCGTGCACCTTCATGCCTACCCCGGCAAAAAAGGTCTTGCTTTTGCCGAAATGATAGCGGAACGACAACCGTTCGTAGTATTTCTGGTAATGCCGCGGCAGATACTCCGCAGGCTGCCATAGGTAACGGGCGAAGGAGAGGTGGCCGATGAAGTTGCCGTAACATAGTTCGCCGGCGATGTAGGGCGCCACGCTTCCAACCGCCGCGACTTGAAGGAGAACGGCGTCATGGATGCCTGCTTCTGCCACGGGACCTCGGGTATCGCGCACATTTTCAACCGGATGTGGAGAGAGACTGGAATGCCCGAATGCAAGGATGCCGCTGCATACTGGATAGGACAGACATTGAGCCTGGCCAAGTTTGAAGACGGCCTGGCGGGCTACAAGACCTGGCAG
>JBGYWU010000227.1:0-3768 GCA_041842265.1 Candidatus Limimorpha sp.
CAAGGATAACTGTGTGCCCATGAAAGGGGTTTCGTGCGGTAACTGTGCGCGCCATTGCCCATCGGGTGCCATTACGATGGTCGACTACCAAGGCCTGAATGGCAAGGTACAAGTCCCAGCCGTGGATGAGAACAAATGCATCGGCTGCGGTGCCTGCGAGAACCTCTGTCCCGCCCGACCGTTCAGCGCGATTTATGTGGTGGGGAATGAAATGCATCACATTGATTAATAACGGAAAACCATGGATAGAAGAGAATTTCTTAAACATGTAGGCGGCGCGGCGGTAGCGACCTCGGTAGTGCTCTCCGCCTGCAAGTCTGAAGGCGATGGAATGCCTATCGCCAAAAACATTATCGACGGACAAGGCGAGATGACCTACCGCATCAACCCCAACACGGGCGACAAGGTCTCGCTCTTGGGCTACGGCATGATGCGCCTACCCGTTGAAGCAGGCGGCACCCTACGCGACCATCCTGACTCCCCCATCGACCAAGAACTCGTCAACCAAGAGATTGATTATGCCCTTGAGCATGGAGTGAATTATTTCGACACCTCACCGGCCTACTGCAAGGGGCTTTCTGAACACGCAACCGGCATCGCCTTGGCGCGACATCCCCGCAGGTCGTATTATATCGCCACGAAACTGTCCAACTTCAGTCCATCCACTTGGGATACGGAAAGCTCAAAGGCCATGTTCGAAAATTCGCTGAAAGAACTGCAAACGGACTATATCGACTACTTGCTGCTGCACAGCATCGGTGGCGAGACCAACGACCTGAACAGCGAGCAGCTTTTCAACGCCCGTTTTATGGACAACGGCATCCTCGACTGGCTCGTGGAACAGAAAGCAGCGGGGCGCATTCGCAATCTGGGCTTTTCCTATCATGGTGACGTGAGCATCTTCGACATGCTGTTGCAATGGCACGATGAAGGCAGGTACCATTGGGATTTCGTCCAGATCCAGATGAACTATGTAGATTGGAATTATGCCAAACGTATCAACGACCGCAATACCAACGCTTCGTATCTTTACAACGAGTTGCACCGCCGTGGCATTCCCACAGTCATCATGGAGCCCTTGCTCGGAGGAAGGCTGGCCGGACTCCCTGACTTCATCGTGAAACAGATGAAAGAGCGTGAGCCCGAAACCCCAGTGGCCCGTTGGGCTTTCCGATATGCAGGCACGCCCGAGGGAATCCTTACCGTGTTGAGCGGCATGACCTACATGGAACACCTGGAGCAGAACGTGGCCACCTACTCACCCTTGCGGCCCATTACGCCAGCGGAAGATGAGTTTCTGATGAAAATGGCCGAGGAGTTTGTGGAGCTGAAGACTGTGCCCTGCACCAGCTGCAACTATTGTATGCCCTGCCCCTACGGCCTCAACATCCCCGTCATCTTTTCCTACTATAATAACTGCATCACGGAAGGCAGGATGCCCGCAGGCAACCCGCAAGCTAGGGAATACAAGAAAATTCGGCATGCATTTCTGGTCGGCTACGACAGGAATGTCCCTTCACTGCGCCAAGCCAGCCACTGCATAGGCTGCCAGCAGTGCGTGGAGCACTGCCCACAAAAAATCGACATCCCGACAGAATTGCATCGCATCGACGATTATGTAGAACACCTGAAACAATTGTGATTATTCACGACATCAAAAGCAGGTATTCGGAATGGTGAAGGGCGATGAGCCGCTTCCTCGCAGTTTGGCTTATGGATTGACGACACAAAGATTGGGGAAAACAACCTCGTTAAACACGACTTTATGTTTTTTTCTCCTCAAAGAAACTATTCTATCCTAAAAATATGTACTTTTGCAGTTGGAAACAAGAAAAAAACGGACAAAAGAAGTAGTGCATTGCTTGAAAAATCAAATGTATTAACATAATAATCAATAACTTAAATCATAACAAAATGAAGAAAGTATTAGCAATCGTGGCTCTCGTAGCCGCCATGTTCGTTGCCGGAAATGTGCAGGCACAAACTAACATCAATTTGGGTTATGCTCCTGAGACTTTCGTTTCGGGCAACACCAGCGACAATTACCAAGGCTTTTTTGTCGGATTCACACAGAACTTTGACCTGGCCAAAGGTGTTGGTGTGGCCGCCGGTGCCCAATTCCGTATGAACACCAAAAGTGAGTCTACTACCCTTCTGGGTGTATACAAGGACAACCAATTCCTTGTTGACATTCCGATCCTGCTCAACTATGGCATCGACATCACTGGCGACCTTAAAGTTTCGCCTTTCGTTGGCCCGATGATGACCCTTGCCTTAGCCGGGAACACCAAGTACTCAGTTGGCAGTAATTCCACCAAGTCTGACTGGTACGGTGACAATGGCATCATGAACCGTTTCAACCTCTATGCCGTGTTTGGCGCCAATGTGAAGTATAGCCAATTCAACCTGTTTGGCGGCTATCGTCTTGGCCTGATCAACCAAGCTAAGAGCGATAATATCACAATAAAGACCAATGGTATTTTCGTCGGCATCGGCTACTCCTTATAATTTGAGTTATCATAAAAACAATAAGAGGGTGACTTAAAAGGTCGCTCTTTTTTTTACTTTTGCGGGCAGATCATCAAAAACCTATTACAATGAAAAAAGCAAGCATCATTTTGGCGTTCGCATTCGCCCTGCTGGTTATCGAGAAAGCACAAGCACAGCTGAGTATTCATGTGGATTACGCACCCGAGTTGATAACCTCCAAAACCGCAACGCAAGACACCACTTGCTTTTACCACGGCCTATGCTTCGGATTGGACTGGAAATTCAACCTCACCAACAACCTTAGCCTCACTTCCGGAGCACAATATAGGACGAATTTGAAGGACACTTCCAAGCACTATTGGAAAGGCACCTTTTTTATTCATCAGGTTACCCGAGAGAGACAGGCTCTCATCGACATCCCCATCCTGTTGAACTACTGCATGGAATTGAGCGAAAAAGCCATCCTCAGTCCATTTGCCGGCCCAATGTTGAGCTGGGGCATTGAAGGCAAGACCACCGAGACGATTACATACCCGGGCAACGCTGAAAAGCATCAGGAATGGTATGGCGACAACGGCCACATGAACCGCTTCAACGTGTATGCCACAGCAGGCATCAAATTAGAATACGGCCAGCTGAACTTTTCTATAGGCGGCCGCTATGGGCTCCTCGAACTCGACAAGCGCAACACCGGCACAATAAAGGCTTCTGGCCTGTTTGTCGGCATAGGCTACTCCACGAAATGATTCATCATAATACGCAGAACACGAATAAGAGCGCCTCTTTTATTATTGCTCCATTTTCAATGCCCGCATGGCATTGAGTACGGCCAATACCGTCACCCCCACATCGGCGAAAACGGCCATCCATAGGGTGGCCATGCCGAAAGCGGCCAACAGCAGCACCAGTACTTTCACACCGATGGCAAACCACACATTTTGCTTGGCAATACGCAAAGTGCGCCGTGCGATGCGGACGGCGAGGGCAACCTTCGAGGGCTTGTCGTCCATCAAGACCACGTCGGCCGCTTCAATGGCGGCATCACTGCCTAGACTGCCCATGGCAATGCCCACATCGGCACGGGCCAAAACAGGAGCATCGTTGATGCCGTCGCCCACAAAAGCGAGTTGCCGCCCCACTTGCTTTTCCTTGATTAATTTTTCGACATAATTCACTTTGTCGGCGGGCATGAGTTCAGCATGATATTCGGTCATGCCGAGTTCCCGTGCCAACTCCTCCCCAACTTCCTCACGGTCGCCGGTGAGCATCACGATGCGG
>JBGYWU010000228.1:0-4632 GCA_041842265.1 Candidatus Limimorpha sp.
AATGCGTTTCGCACTACGGCAATGGCGGCGGTTCCAACAATGGGAGCGAGACGCCTGTGCTTACGTCAACACAAAAGCAACAAATCGAACAGGATTATTTCGATGCCTATTATCCTTATACCGTCATGAAGAGTGCGTACGATCGGCTTATTGACGGCGGCAATACCAGCGCCACCTTGGCCGAAATCGAGGCGGCGACCCCGTCCGACATGTGGAGGCTGCGTTCCCGGTTGTTGGGCGCGTCGCCCTTTGTCTCGCAAGAGGTCCTGTTTGCCGCGGCCGACCGCGACGATGTGTTCACTGAGTCGGTGCTGTTCGAAATCCTCCTTTCCAATCCCGACGAGCTGAAGAAGGATACGTTGATGCATTACCTTGAGAACAAGGTGCCTCCCCTGCCTGGTTACATGCTCTCCGTCTTGAATCAGGTGGCCAACGGATCTTCGGCAAGGACCGCGATGGAGTCGCAGATGTCGTCCTATCGCCGCGCTTTCATTCGGGCTGCGGGCGACATGGTGCGCAGCATACTGAACGACACGGTTGTCGACTTGGCGGAGCTTCGCGGCTGGTTGGGCAACATGAACGACCTCAATGCCGACCGCGACATCGTTGCCACCTATATGGCCGAAGGCGATTTCAGCAACGCCTTATATCTGGCGAATTTGCTGCCAGGCCTCTATGGTCTGGAAGGAGCAGCCCTTCAGGAGCATGACGACTACATGGCGCTTTTGAACTTGTATCGTAACCTGCAGACCGACAACCGCAACACCTTGCAGCTCAACGACACGGAATTGGCTGTGGTGGAGGACATGGCCGAAAACGGGGCAGGCGTGGCCAAGGCCATGGCGCAATCCATCCTTGAAGGCGCCTACGGCTATCACTTTGAGGATTGCCCTGTTGTTCCCTATCCCGAAGGTGGAACGAGAGGCCTGACCGGC
This sequence comes from Candidatus Limimorpha sp., assembly GCA_041842265.1. GTDB lineage: Bacteria > Bacteroidota > Bacteroidia > Bacteroidales > F082 > Limimorpha. Next base: position 936 of record JBGYWU010000228.1, read on the forward strand.
AACCTCATTTCGCCCGAGGACATGGGTAAAGCCTTGGGCTTTGCCGTCAGTCTGAAACCCAACCCCGCGACGACATGGATTGCGATTGACTATACATTGCCCATGGATTATGGGAAGGCTACCGTTGAGATAGCCAACTCCCTTGGCGTGAAGGTGCTGCAGCAGCGGCTGAGCGGTCACGAGGGGCAAAGCGTTTTAGACCTGCGTGGCCTTGCCAACGGCGTATACACCTTGACCGTCATGTGTGGCGACTATGTACTGACCGAGAAACTGGTCATTTCCAGATAAGTAGTAACCTTGCCATCGGGGCTCCGCTCACGACCGGAGGCGGAGCCCTGGATGGCTCATACACTAATAACAATGAAACGCGAACTGTTAATGATGGCTCTGGTGTGCTGCAGCACGGTCATGTTTTCCCAGATAAGGATAGACTGGCAGCAGTGCTATGGGAGCATGAAGGACGACGCAGCGTATAGCTTGTTGAAACAAGGTGAAGGCTATTATGTGCTGGGTTACGTTGAGAAAGGCTGTAGCGGGATGGTCGAGTGTGAGTTTCCGGGGAGTCGGCACACTTGGCTACTTGAAATCGGAGAGGAAGGGGATTTGATCCGCCAACAGTGTTTGGATTTTGGCGGAAATAAGCTTTTTGGGGATGGTGAAGAAGAACAATACCTGTATATTGTTGGAAAAGATGGTGTCGGGTTGTCAGACAATAACAACATCAGTATCATGAAAGTAACCGAGGAAGGCGAAATGGTTTGGCAACGCGTCTTTGGAACGGAGGAACACAGTTTTTGGGGTGTTCCGAGGTTTGAAAGGACTTTTGACGGGGGCTTTGTTTTTAGTGTTCCCATCTGTTTTTCTGGCGGCGACATCGGCCAATACTACGGTTTTTGGGACACATGGGTGGTGAAGCTCGACCGTGACGGCAACATCGAGTGGGAGACCACCATTGGCACGGGAGGCGAAGAGATATGTAACGAAGTGGTCCCATGTCCAGATGGCACGTATTGTGTTCCAGGATATGGCCGCAATATGAAAGAAAATGGATCCGTTCCGAATTGCAACGAATCCCACGACTATGTGGACGGCCTTGTCGTCAGGTTGTCAGCCGAGGGCGACATTATGGACAGCCGCTGCTATGGTGGAAGCAGGCACGATTCATTTAATACGGCCGTCGAGCTCGAGGACGGATGGCTTTTTGGGGGATCAGCCGATTCAGAGGATGGTGACTTGGAAGGGGCGGGCTTCCACTATGGCCTAAATGCGAACGGATACCTGACCTCGGACATCTGGCTGATGAAGACGGACCTTGACGGAAACATACTTTGGAGCCGGTGCTATGGAGGGTCTGAACACGAATCCGTCAGCAGGATTTTCCAGAACGAAGACGGAGGGTTCACGGTGTTCGGGAGGACGGATTCTCACGATGGTGATGCTCAGAGCGCTCTCAATTTGTACTATCCCTATTATAATGATTATCGCAAAATATGGGTTTTTCGGATAGATGCCGAAGGTAATCTGCTGTGGGAAAGGGTTATGGGTAGTGCTACCAGCTCGGATGAATACTTGAATGATGTCATAAAACTTAACGACCGAGAGTATGTGATTGCAGGGTTGGTATATTGCGGTTATCCTCAATCAGGAGACGTGAACTGCTCAAATGGTGTTTTCTTTAATGGACAGGATTCTGGAGAAAATTATTGGGTTCTTCACATCACAGACGTTTTCGACTATGATGGGGTGGAAGAGCCACAGCCGCAAGGAAACGGCGTGCGTGTCTATCCCAACCCTGCGAGAGGGCAGTTTGAGGTTTCTGCGGAAAGGCTAAAGCGTGTGCAACTCTACGATATGCTTGGCCAAGTGTTGGTTGACGTTCCTTCCCATAACGGTAACAGTGTCGTGGTGGATGCCCGATACTTAGGCGCAGGCATTTATTTGGCACGAGTCGTTACAGAGGATGGCGTTAGTCTAAAAAATGTTGTGGTAGAAAAGTGAGATAGAGTAGAACTATCCGTTGCCATGTGTCGCATGTCTTACTATGATAATACTAGCTTCATAAAGTAAGTAAATCGGAAGCGTGACCAGGGTAAGTGTCACGGCGTCGCCGGTGGGGGTGATGACGGCAGCCACAATGGCGATGGCCACGATGGCGTGGCGGCGGTATTTCTTCAAGGTCTCGGCCCGCAACAGTCCCGCCTTGGCTAGGAGGTAGTTGACGATGGGGATCTCGAACAGCACGCCCATCAGCAGGTTGAGCATGATCAGGGTGGAGAGGTAGGAGGAAAGCGAGATTTGATTTTTCACCCCTTCGTACACTTGGTAGTCGTTGAGGAAGCGGAAGGCGAAGGGGAAGATGATGAAGTAGTTCATCAGTACGCCGAGTAGGAAAAGCAATGTGCCCCAGATGATGATGGGTGCTGCATGGCGTTTCTCGCGGTCGTATAGTGCAGGGGCGACGAAGCCGTAGAGCTGTACGAGAACATAAGGCAAGACCACCACGAGTCCCGCCCCTAGGGCCACTTTGATGTGCGTCATGAACTGTGCCGCCAACTCCGTGTTGATGAACAATGCCTGAAAACTGTCGGGACACAACGACTGCCATCCTGTCTTTTCGCAGAGCCATGCCAGGCCTTGGTACGAGATGAAGTCGTCGCGCGAAGGGGCAAAGAGCAGGCCAAACAATGCTTCCTTGAAGCAGAAGGCCGCCACAGACCCTATGATCCAAACTATCAAGCAGCGGAGCAGCGCTTTCCTAAGCACATCCAGGTGGTCCCAGAAACTGCTGACCTTCTGCTCGCTCATTCCTTCTTTTCCTTGTCTTCCGTAATGCTAGGTTCTTCAACGCCGTTCATGCCGTCCTTGAAGCTTTTCACGCCTTTGCCCATGCCCTTCATCAGTTCCGGGATCTTTTTGGCGCCGAAGAGCAGCAGGACGATTAACGCGATGATGAGGATTTCGCCCCATCCGATAGTTAAGAGAGTCATATGCTTATTGATTAGGATTATTTTCTGCAAAGATAGGAAAAATGGCAACAAAAAAACCGCAACGGTGCGGTTTTTGGATTATTTCGGTAAAGTGTGCCAAAATCAGAACGTGTAGCGGATGCCCAAAGCATAGTCTTTCCACCGGAATACAGCGTTAGGGATAAGATATAAGCATGGACGAAAGTCCAATGAAAGTTGGAGAGGGATGGCATCGAAATGATAGTCCATACCAATTTGCCCTACTACGCCAACTCCGCCTGAAAAGTAAAATGATTTGTCATAGGAGAACAGTTCCACTCTGGGACCAAAACCAAAATACCACCCGAGATTTTTAACGGCAGGAATTTCATACGCCAGTTGATAGACACCCACCAAATACAAATTTCCTATTCTATAAAAATCATCAAACCTGTAACCCAGATCAGCCTCAATACGATGTGAGGCACCTAAACTTCGCTGGTAGGAGATTTCTCCACAGTACCATTGGTTACCACCGCTAAGGCGAACACCAATCGCATTGTTTTGTGCACTTGCAGCTAAACCAAAGCCAATGACAGCAAACAAAATGAGCAATATTTTCTTCATGTTAGATGTGTTTTGTAAAGAGAATGACTATTGTAATATTTACGTGGCAAAGGTATAAAAAAAACTGGACGGGAAAGTTTTTTTTCAGTAATTATGTCGCAGTAAAAGAAAAAGTTGTACTTTTG
>JBGYWU010000229.1:0-2974 GCA_041842265.1 Candidatus Limimorpha sp.
ACTTGTATCAAAATAACCCTATTAATCGGTTTCAATCAATAATCAATTCGTTTTGCTAATAGTACCATCTCGGAATCATACGCTTCTCTCATACCATTTCAATTCCACCGTTTCCCCATCAAACACCGCATAGGTAAAGTCATAAATCCAATTGCCGACCACGGTGGTCAGAGCATGGTCGCCTGTCTGGTACTGCATGGGTTTGTGTTGATGTCCGAAGACGAAGAAGTCGATGCTTGGGTCGAGGGCGGATTGCTCTTGCGCGTATTGGTAGAGGCGCGTATTCGGAATGTCGTCGTAATAGCCTCGCTCCACCTCGTTTTTGAGTTTCTTCAAACGATGCTTGTGCGACCATTTCAAGGCTAAACCAATGCCCAAATCAGGATGCAACAACTTGAACAGCCACTGGTTGAACTTGCATTCAAACACTCTCTTCAAAAACTTGTAGCTTTTGTCGCCAGGCCCCCTGCCATCGCCGTGAACGAGGAAAAACTTCTTTCCCTTTATGCTTTTGCTGACAGGGTCGCGGTGCAATTCAATCCCCAGTTCGTCATGCAGGTAGCCGAAAGCCCAAAGGTCGTGGTTGCCGATGAAAAGATGGACGGGAATGCCGCAATCTGTAAACTCGGCCAATTTGCCTTGCAGCCTCACAAACCCTTTGGGAATCACTGACTTGTATTCAAACCAAAAGTCGAATAAGTCGCCCATCAGGTAGAGTTCTTCGCAGTCGGCACGGATGCTATCAAGGAAACGCAGCAACTTGCGTTCACGCACTTGACTGTCCTCCAGAGTGGGAATGCCCAAGTGGAAATCGGTGACGAAATAAATGGCCATCAGAGATTGATTTCGGCGCTACGGAGGATGAGTTCAGTGATGAGGGTGATGAGCTTGGGCTCAACGGCGTTCACGGCCTTGATGACTTCTTCGTGCGTGATGGTCATGGTCTTTTCCGTGCCGTAGATATTGCCCATGTCTGAGACGATGGACAGGCCGAAGACGGGCAGTTTGCCTTGCCGCGCCACGATGACTTCTGGAGTGGTGGACATGCCAATGGTGTCGGCGCCTATGATTCGGAAGTAACGGCATTCGGCGGGTGTCTCGTAGGTGGGGCCGGAGGTGGAGCAATACACACCGTGTTGAACTTCAATGCCTTTCTCCCGCGCAATGGCATCAGCCAGTTCGATGAGGCGCTTGTCGTAAGGCTCGCTCATGTCGGGGAAACGCTCGCCGAAGCGTTCGTCATGCGGCCCGATGAGCGGGTTGGGCATGGTATGGATCTGGTCGGAGATAATCATGATGTCGCCCACCTTGAACTCGGGTTTGAGCCCGCCTGAGGCGTTGCTGAGGATGAGGAACCGTATTCCCATACACATCATCACGCGGATAGGGAAGATCACCTCACTCATCGGGTAGCCTTCATAAAAGTGGAAACGCCCCTGCATGGCCACGACACGCCGTCCGGCAATGCCGCCAAACAGCAGCTGCCCCTTGTGTCCCGCTACCGTCGAGACGGGGAAGTTCGGGATCTCAGAATAGGGGATGGCATATTCCACAGTGATGCCGTTGGCCAAACCGCCCAAGCCAGAGCCTAACACGATGCCGACTTCGGGCTTGAACCCTTTGGTTTTCTTGTTGATGAACTCAGTCGTGGTGAGCATTCTTTCGTACATAACTCAATATTTCTTCGTTAAACTTTTCTTCTTCATGGAAACGCACCGTGACGGGCATATCGTAGAGCGGCACGCCTTCAAGCTGACAAAAATAAGGAGAATTTGTCAATCGGGCGGTATCTTTTTCTGTTGTAACGATGATTTTCTTCCCGCTGCCTAAGTTTTCAAAGCGCTTGAGAATGGCTTTCATATCGTTTTCCGAATAGGCGTAATGATCTCCAAAATGCAGAAAATCAACAGTTTTGTAACGATTTTTCAGTTCTTCGACAAAGGGCATTGGGCTGGCGATACCGCAAAACGCCAAAACCGAATCGGCGTTCTCATACAAAGCTTGTTTCGCGGTTTTGTTTAAAGGCTTCAAAGGCGCATATTCCAAAGTGGAGAAAAACACCTTTTGCTTTTTATTGTTTCTTAATTTATTGATAATCTGTTGTTTTTCGCTTTCTTTCAAGGTTTTCGGCGACTTGCTGACCACGATGATGTCGGCGCGTTTTGAGGCGGACCTTACATCACGCAAGTTGCCTGCTGGAAAGAGGAAGTCGTAACAATAAAGTCGCTGATATTCAGTTAATAACATGTTCAAACCCGCTATAATGCGCCTATGCTGGAAGGCATCATCCAAAAGGATGACGTCTGGCTTTATTCCTCCCTGCTCCTCAAGCAGGTGCTTGACTCCGTCAACTCGATTTTCGTCTACTGCGACTTGAATCTCAGGGTATTTTAGGAAATATTGCAAGGGCTCGTCACCTACGGTTTCATGGCTGCTTTGATGATGGGCCAATTGAAATCCTTTTGTTTTTCGTCCATAGCCTCGGCTCAAAGTTGCCACACGGAAACCGTTCTTCAATAGTCGGATGAGGTATTCCGTATGCGGCGTTTTCCCTGTTCCGCCCAAGCTGAGGTTGCCCACGCAGATGACGGGCATATCGAAACGCTTCGATTTTAGGAGATGCCAATCGTATAGTTTATGCCTGATAATGAGCACAATATGATAAAAAAGCGATATAGGAAGAAGTATAATTCTCATTGTAGGGGTCAAAATTAGGCATTTTTTTCCTAATTTTACGGCCAAATTTAAAAAAATCAGATACGAGATTTTGTGGTTCAATACCGCGAGGCTTGTTTTGTCCTCTCACATCCCTGAGTCTCGCTTCAAAAAGGAACATTATGACCGTAATAGACATTCTGAATTGTATTGCTGAGGTGGCACCGCTGCAATGGCAGGAAAGTTACGACAATGCCGGTTTGCAAGTGGGCGACCTCAACGCCGAAGTGCGTCAAGCCTTGATTTGTTTAGACATCAC
>JBGYWU010000230.1:0-14092 GCA_041842265.1 Candidatus Limimorpha sp.
GGCTTCGATGGCAACGTGCTTGAAATGTTGCTCCGGTCCTACGTAAATGGCACTTGGATGAATGAAGACAAAGCTTCATATACCTATGAAGACGCTATGTTGAGGGAGATCATCATTCAAGAATACGTGGATGGTACCTGGATTAACGAAATCAAGGAAGACTATACTTATCTCGGCAATGTGACCACTGTTCTCTATTGGTCATGGAACGGCAACAATTGGACAACAGAGGAACTTTACACTTATACCAAGGAGGGCAACTCCATTGAGTTGATTATCCAATACATGCAGGGTGGAGCTTGGCAAAATGATGAGAAACAAGTCTTTACGCTTGATTTCGACGAAAGGATTGTGGAGATAATGGAACAGGATTGGGTCAACAATACCTGGGTCAATGAAGAGCAGACGGTTTACAACTATGAGGGAGCTGTCTTTACCAGCAAGTTTGTCAACGAATGGAATGGGTCGGCGTGGGCTGACCACTACCGCTATGTCTATGAATACGATGACAAGGGCAACGCCATTCAAGGCGAGTGCTTTGGCATGGTGAACAACGAGTGGAACTATGCCGATGGCGACATTGAAATGGCCTACGGTTACAGCGAAGTGAGCAACGAGTATTTTGGTTCGCATGTCGATGTGGAATATGTCGACCTGACTGTTGTGGACGATAATGCAACTGTCAATTTCAAAGCCTATCCCGTTCCGGCCGAGAATGAGCTCATTATCCAGGTTGAGGGCTTTCAAAAGGCTGAAATTTATAGCGTTACGGGTCAGAAGCTGATAGAAAGCAGCCGAAGCAGAATGGATGTGGGTACATTGGGCCGAGGTGTTTACCTGCTGAAGGTCTATGACCAAGCCGGTGTGGCTGGGGCGCAAAGAATTGTGGTGAAATGAAAAAAGGAGGCGATTGCCTCCTTTTTTCATTTACTTGGGTAAAGTAATCCTGAAAGTTGTCTCTTCGCCTACGACCGATGATTTCACGAAGATTTTGCCCTTGTGGTAGTCCTTGATGATACGCTTTGCCAACGAGAGGCCGAGTCCCCATCCGCGTTTCTTGCTCGTGAAGCCCGGGTTGAAGACTTGATTGACTTGTGACTTCGGTATGCCTTTGCCCGTGTCGCTCAAGTCGAGGTGGATGTGGTCGCCGTCGTCGATGAAGTTGAGGGTGATTTTGCCGTGGTCGCCCATGGCATCGATGGCGTTTTTGGTCAGGTTTTCCAGCACCCATCGGAACAAAGAGGGGATCAGGGGCATGATTAATTCCCCCTCGGGCAGGTTGATTTCGAATTCGAACTTTTTGGAGAAGCGTTTCTGCAAGTAGTCCATCGTGTCGCGGATGAGAAAGTTGATGTCGGTGGGTTCAGGAGCGGGCACAGAGCCGATTTTCGAGAAACGGTCGGTAACGATTTGCAGGCGTTCGATGTCTTTTTCCATCTCATAGGTGCCGGCAAATGGTTCTTCCTGCATTTTCAGCAGCTCAATCCATCCCATGAGCGAGGAGAGGGGTGTCCCCAGCTGGTGGGCTGTTTCCTTGGCCATGCCTGCCCATACTTGGTTTTGCTCCGAGCGGCGGGCATAGCTGAAAAGCAAGTAGGCGACAAGTACGAATAATGCGAAGACGACAAACTGAATCACAGGGTAGAAACGCATCTGCTGCACCAAGTCGGTGGTGCGATAGAAAATGAATGCTTTGCCCTTGCTCATGAACTCGATTTGGAGCGGTTCGTTCTCATCGCGCATGGTGGCCAACTGTTGTTTCACGTAGTTGGAGTCCTGCATCATGATGGAGTCGAGGTTGCCGTAGCTGAGGATGAGCGACTGGTCTTCATTGGTAACAATGACGGGCACACCCATTGAGTTGAGGGTGATTTCTTTCATGAAGCGGTCGTTCATGTTTTCCAGCACGGCCTTCAACTCGGTGTGGATCAGCGATTCGTTGTAGTACAGATATTGCACTGAGCCATAGCCGGGGTCGATGATGATGGGTGGGAACTTGGAATATGCCTTTTTCATGTCGGCATCGAAAGTGGTTTTTCCTTTCTGGTCGGAGGGCAGATTGCTTGACGACTGGATGTTGCCCTTTTCGTCGGTGAGGACCAGCGGAATGCTGATGTTGCTTCGGATGATGTCCAGATAGATGTCTGTGTTGTCGTTGTTGGAGATGTCGATGATGCGGAGGTAGGCGTTGGCCAGCAAGTCGACCCGGAGCTGTTCTTGCTCGCTCACCTTAATGAAGAATTCTTCCGTTGATTTCATCATCACGGCGTACTGTTCCATGGCGGCGGCCCACATCCTCACCTGACGTGTCTCCTGTTCGGCGATGGATTTCACCAGGTGGTTGGTGTACCACAAAGACACACCGATGATGAGCATGGCAACGGCGGCCAAAGCCCATTTCCATTGCTTTTTGTTGGTATAGAAATTCGTTTTCACCATGATAAAAACGATGTCGTTCTAAAATTATTATAGCCAGGTTGCGGCTGGGTCGGATTTGTGATTTGTATGGGCCGCATTGTGGACAGTCTTCCCGGCCGTCAAATCTTCTTCCTCATTCTTCCTACGGGAATGCCCAGATGTTCCCTGTATTTGGCCACTGTTCTGCGTGCGATGGGATAGCCTTTCGTTTTCAACATCACCATCAGTTGCTCATCAGTCATGGGGTTGGACTTGTCCTCGTTGTCGACAGCGTCTTTAAGGATTTTCTTGATTTCGCGGGTCGACACGGCTTCACCCTCGTCGTTGGTGATGCCCTCGCTGAAGAAGAACTTCAACAAAAAGGTGCCGTAAGGCGTTTGCACATATTTGCTGTTGGCTACACGCGAGATGGTGGAAATGTCGAGCCCTACCTTATCGGCTACATCTTTAAGAATCATGGGTTTGAGTTGCGTTTCATCGCCGGTGAGGAAATAGTCCTCTTGGATGTCGGCGATGGCTTTCATCGTGATGTAGAGTGTGTTTTGGCGTTGGTTGATGGCGTCGATAAACCATTTGGCGGAATCGATTTTTTGTTTCACAAACTGTACGGCCTCCTGTTTGTTTCGGGAGTCTTTGCTGTTTGCGAACTCTTCCAGCATTTTCATGTACGACTTGCTGATGCGCAGTTCGGGCACATTACGCCCGTCCAAAGAGAGTTCCACTTTGCCTTCTCTGACGAAGATGAAGAAGTCGGGCGTGATGTAGTGGATGTTTTTCGAGCTTGGGCTGGAGGCGTCGGCGGGTTTTGGGTTGAGTTTGAGGATTTCGTCCAAAGCGGCCTTTAAGTCGTGGTTGCTGACTTCTAGTTTCTTGGCGATTTTGTCGTAATGTTTTTTTGTGAATTCCTCGAAGAAGTCTTTGATGATGGTCATGGAAAGGCCATAGTCTTTGTGGAAGGGGTTGTCTTCCTGAAGTCGTTTCAGTTGTATCAGCAAGCATTCCTGCAGGTCGCAGGCGGCGATGCCGGGCGGGTCGAGTTGCTGCACAATACGGAGCACTTCGGTTACTTCTTCTTCGGTGGAAGAGATGTTCATCGTGAACAGCATGTCGTCAACGATGTTGGTGATGGGGCGGTTGAGATAGCCGTTGTCATCAAGGTTGCCGATGATGTATTGTCCGATGTCGAGTTGTTTTTCCGTGAGGTTGTGATAGGATAGTTGCTGGTTCAGATAGTCTTGGAAGGTCTCTTCGTTGGCGATGGGGGTTTCGTAGTCGCGTTCGTCGCCGCTGTAGTTGTTGGCCCGCAGTTTGTAGGAATAGTCTTCTTGGTCTTCTTCCGGGAGGTAGTCGTTGATGTCGAATTCGTCGTCTTTGCTGAAGTTGACCTCGTCGTCGTTGTAGTCGTCGTTTTCTCCGTTGTCGTCGGGTCCGGACTCGTCAACGGTTGGCTCGTTGTCGTCATAGTCGTTGTCGCGAACGTCTTCAAGGGCAGGGTTGGTTTCCATCTCTTCCTTGATGCGTTGTTCGAGTTCGATTAATGGCAGTTGCAGCAGTTTCATCAGTTGGATTTGCTGCGGCGACAGTTTCAGTTCCTGCCGCTGGGTTTGAGTCAATCGTTGGTTAGGCATTTCAGTTTTTTTTGAGTTGTTCGGCTATCTGTTGTCCATTGCGCTGAATAACTGATTAATACAAGCAGTTCTTAGGCGTACGCGGGAAGGGGATGACATCGCGGATGTTGGTCATGCCTGTGATGAAGAGCAGCAGGCGTTCGAAGCCGAGACCGTAGCCCGAATGTGGCACCGACCCGAAACGGCGGCTGTCGAGGTACCAGTTCATGGATTCCTTAGGGATACCCACCTCTTGCATACGTTCCAGAATTCTATTGATGTCGGTCTCACGCTCCGAGCCGCCGATGATTTCGCCGATGCCAGGAAAGAGCACATCCATGGCGCGGACAGTCTTTCCGTCTTCGTTCTGCTTCATGTAAAAGGCTTTGATTTCCTTGGGGTAGTCGGTCAGGATGACGGGTTTCTTGAAATGTTTCTCGACAAGGTAGCGCTCGTGCTCCGACTGCAAGTCGACACCCCAGTCGTTGACGGGATATTGGAACTTGCCTTTCTTGTTGTGGTTGGAGTTGCGCAAGATGTCGAAGGCTTCGGTATAGGTCAGGCGTTCAAACTCGTGTTCAAGCACGAAATGCAGTTTGCCGATGAGCTCCATCGACTTTTCTTCCTCTTTTTTGCCCTTCTCCTCTTCCTGTAGGCGCTTGCTGAGGAATTGCAGGTCGTCCATGTTGTGGTCCAAGGCATACCGGATCAGGTATTTCAGCATTTCCTCTGCAAGGTCCATGTTGTCGATGATGTCGAAGAAGGCCATCTCCGGCTCGATCATCCAGAACTCGGCCAAATGGCGCGTTGTATTGGAGTTCTCGGCACGGAAGGTGGGGCCGAAAGTGTAGATCTTGCCCAATGCAGTGGCAGCCAACTCGCCTTCCAGCTGACCCGAAACGGTGAGGTTGGTCTCTTTGCCGAAGAAGTCCTGCTTGTAGTCGACACAGCCCTGTTCATCGCGGGGGGGATTGTTGAGGTCCAAAGTGGTTACTTGGAACATCTCGCCGGCGCCCTCTGCATCCGATGCGGTGATGAGCGGAGTGTGAATGTTATAAAAACCTCTCTCTGTGAAGAACTTATGAATGGCAAACACCATGGCGTGGCGCAGGCGCATCACGGCACCGAAAGTGTTGGTGCGGAAACGCAGGTGGGCGATGTCGCGCAGGAACTCCAAAGAGTGTTTTTTGGGTTGTAGGGGGTAATCATCGGGGTTGGCAGGGCCGAAAAGCCCGATTTCTTTCACGGAGAGTTCGACGGCCTGACCGCTGCCCATCGATGCGACCAAAACACCCTTGGCCCAAAGTGAGGCGCCGGCGTGCATCAAGGCCAGGCTTTCTTCGGGGGTGATGTTGAGGTCGACGACCAGTTGCAGGTTGTTGATGGTGGAGCCGTCGTTCAAGGCGATAAAGGCCACATTCTTGCTGCCGCGCTTGTTGCGCACCCATCCCATCACGGTAATCTCATTTTCAGAGGCTTGCATCTGCAAAGCTTGCTTGATTTCTACTCTTTTCACGGTATGATGATTTTCTTTTTTTCCTATAAATAATGTGCAAAATTACAAAAAATACACTATGGCGCATTGAAAAATGCTTTATATTTGCAAAACCTACGGCAAACGACAAATCAAGGTTCATGTCATTCAATTTCGGATTTTCATACATAGGAAGCATAGGAGGGAGCCCCGTAGGGAGAGAGGATACTAAGCAGGCAACCCCTGCTTTCACCAGCCAAGATGCCCCATACGTCATCGCTGGCCCCTGTAGCGTGGAAAGCGAAGCCCAGATTCTCACCACGGCGCAAGCCTTGGCACAAATCCCCGAAGTGAAGCTGCTGCGCGGCGGAATCTGGAAACCCCGCACGCGCCCCGAGGCCTTTGAGGGCAGGGGAGAGGAGGGTTTGGCATGGCTTCGTGAGGCGAAGCGCGAAACGGGCTTGCCTATCGCCACCGAGGTAGCCACTCCCATTCATGTCGAATTAGCCTTGAAATACGGAGTTGATGCCTTGTGGATAGGCGCACGCACTGTCGTCAATCCCTTCTCGGTGCAGCAATTGGCCGATGCCTTGCGGGGTATCGACATCCCCGTATTCGTCAAAAATCCCGTTTCGCCCGACCTGAATCTTTGGTTGGGTGCCTTCGAGCGTTTTCAGAAGGTGGGGGTGAAACGCTTGGCCGCCGTGCATCGCGGATTCTCGTATTACAAGGAGACGCCTTATCGCAATTTCCCCATGTGGGAGCTTCCCGTCGAGCTGACTCAAAGGATTGACGTGCCACTCATCACCGATGTCAGCCACATTTGCGGCAACCGCGAGTTGTTGCAGGCCGTGGCGCAGAAAGCCCTTGACCTCGCCACTGACGGATTAATGATAGAATGCCATATTCATCCCGACGAGGCCCTCACTGACGCCAGGCAGCAAATCACGCCCGAGGCATTGAAAAGTTTGCTTGCCGGACTCTCCTTCCGTAACAACAAGTCGCGCGACGTAGAGCGTGACCTCGCGGGCCTTCGTGCCGAAATCGACGACATTGACAGCGAACTCTTGCAGCTGCTGGCCCGCCGCATGGAAGTCAGCGTGCAGATTGGCGAATACAAGAAAAGCCACGATGTAGCCGTGGTGCAGATGGACCGCTGGAAAAAGATCTTAGACGACCGCTTGGCAACGGGCGCCGGCATGGGATTGTCGCCAAAATTGATTATCAATGTGTTAGAAGCCATCCATCAGGCTTCCATTGAGCGGCAGGGCCGTATCATGGAAAAAGGAAGGCAGTCCGACTAATTGGTAATCGTCAATCTGTTCCCGTCGAAGTTGGTGTGGTATTGGATTAAGGGATACACCACGGTACCCGTAGTGGGGAAATTGGGGATCATGTCGGGCTCGGCCACAATGATTTGTCCGTTCAGGATGTTGTAGTAGGCATTGTTGCAGCGGTCAACCACGTACGGGAAATCGACCACCAAGCGTGTGGTGTTGCCGTGACTGTCGGCGCAGGCGTCGGGCTCATTGGGCGGCATACGGTCGAAGGCCAGAAACTCGGTGTCGCTCATGCGGTAAACGATAATGCCCCGGCTGGTGCTTTCCACGTCGGGGGTGATGTATAGCCAACCGCTTACGGAGTTCAGTTCCTGATATTGCAAGGTGTTAGGGTAAATGGTGATGGGAGCCGGCAGGAGAGGCCGGTTGGGGTTTTGGGGAACGGGCGTGCAGGCCTGGAGGAGAGCCAGGAGCTCCATTAATATTAATAGGTGTAGTCTTACGCTTTTCATGATAGCAAAGAAACGCTTTTTTTTGCAAACTAGTACTGCCATGATGGAAAAAATCTTACATTTGCAACCAAAATGGAGTATCATGAAGAATCGAGCGTGCGTAATCGCCTGTCTGTTGGCCCTTTTGTTGCTATTTGGTTCGTGTGCCTCTTCCAAACCGCGAGCCGTTAGGAAGGCGGAACGCCAGCTTGAGCGGCAGGAGCGCCTTGCCAAAAAACAGTATGATAAGGCCAAGACCACCCATTACAAACGGCAGGCCAATAAAACAAAGCGGATGATACGGAAAGACAAGCGCCATGCCGAACGGATGCGCAGGCGAAAGCGCAGCAACCCGTTTTTTTCTTCCTTGCCCTATATTAACAATAGGTGTATCCTGAACCAAAAAAACGGAGCAGCGTAATGGCAATTTGATTTGATAAAGCCGAATTTCAAATGACTGAAAATCAAAAATATAACAGATTCAGGAAAAATTTTGCGAAGAAAAAAATGCGAAAAACGAATGTTTTTCTTGCGTACTTTCAAATAAGGTTGTACTTTTGACGACTTTTTATGCCTCATTATGCACCAAATAAAGTAGTATTACATAAAATTACAAGGTATGTTTAAAAATTTACTAATGACCCTTGCCATCGTCCTGGCTACCTGCACGATGACCATGGCACAAGCGCAAGGAAGACTTAAAGGCAAGATTACCGATGACACAGGAGAAGTGGTACCATTTGCTAACGTCATTGTAGAAAAAGGCGGAACACAAGTGGGAGGTACATCTTCTGACTTTGACGGTAATTACGACATCAACCCGATTCCCCCAGGGACCTACACCCTGAAGGCAAGTTGTATTGGCTACAATGCCTATGTTGTGAACAACATCGTCATTCCGGCCAATAAGATCACCTTCTACGACATCAAGATGACCAGTGGCGCCATCAACATTGGTGAAGTTACAATTATCGAGTATGAGGTTCCTTTGATCTCGAAGGACAACACCACGCAAGGTGCCTCCATCACTTCTGAGGAGATCGCCAAGCTTCCGGTGCGTTCGGCAGAAGGTGTTGCCGCCAGCGTGGGTGGTGTGTTCTCGCAAGACGGTGAGGTCGGCTCCATCCGTGGTTCACGTGAAGGCGCCGTCTACTACATCGACGGCGTAAAAGTCATCGGTAGCACAAGCGTTCCCCAAAGCGCCATCGACCAGGTCGACGTCATCTTGGGCGGTACGCCTGCCATGTATGGTGACGCCATGGGCGGTATCATCAACATGACCACCAAAGGCCCCAGCCGTACTTGGGGTGGCGGTATCGAAGCCGAGTATTCGGTCGACGGTTACGGCCACGGCCGCTTGGGTGGTAGCTTGCAAGGACCGCTCATCAAAAGCAAGAAGAACGACAAGGCAGCCCTTCTCGGTTTTTTCCTCGCTTTTGACTATACATACAGGCAATACGGCAGCACCTCCGCTGTCGGTTATTGGCGCGCAAAGGACGAGTACATGGAAAAGATCAGGCTCCAGCCTCTTACCTTGGGCATAGGCACCAACGCTACGGCCGCTTACACCCAAAGAGACGACCTGTACCATACCCGTTTCCTCAACAATACTACCAACCAAGGCCTCAACGTAACGGGCAAGATCGACGTCCGGACGGGCGACAACACCAACCTCACCATAGGCGGGTCGTTGGTTAGGAACGAAGGGCACTATGCCAACGACCGCAGCCAATATTACTTCAACACCGACAAAAACTATCTGGCCAAGTCGGGCACCTATCGCGGCTATGTCCGCTTCACCCAGCGTTTCCAGAGCGACCCCAACAGCACATCGTTGGTTTCCAATGTTTACTACAGCATTCAGGCCGACTATTCGCGCTATACCAGCGAATCGGGCGACCCCAGCCTGTGGAACAACATTTTCGCCTACGGCAACTTGGGTAAGTTCACCACGTTTAGGGCCCCCAACTTCCGCTTCCAGCAGGAAGCTGTCGATTCGGTGTTGGTCAACGGCGAGTACAAATCCCTCAACAACGTGTTTGTGCTGGATAACTACTACGACACTTTGGTCACTTTCAACCCCTCGAGCTTCAATCCTGATTTGGCCACCTACGCCAACAACTACTTTGAACTGTATAAGGACTATGGGGCCGTGGGTTACTACAATAACCTTTCCAACATCATTTTGAACAACGGTCTGATCAACGGCATGTCGCCCGACTATGTGTATGGCTTGTATGCCGTGCCTGGCACCGTCCAGACTTCCTACAGAAAGAACGTCAACGACCAGATCGCCTTGAACGTCAACGGTTCGATGACCTTGGGTCGCGGCGACAACTCCCACGACATCAAGTTGGGCTTCCAATACGAGCAACAAAACAACGCGCGGATGTCGTATAGCGCCAACTACTGGAGCCTGATGCGCGACATGACCAACTTCCACATCAGAGAGCTCGACATGAGCAAACCCTATTCCACTGCTTACGACGGCCACGCCGATACGGTGCTTTATCCCAGACTGTATGACGAAACCTCACAATACACTTTCGACGCCCGCTTGCGTAAGGCCATAGGCCTTGATGTCGATGGTAAGGAGTGGATCCTTATCGACACATACGATTTCGACAACAACACCATCAGTTATTATGATGAAAACGGCAAGATGCAAACCCGTAAGGTTGAAGGCGGTCTTGACATGAGCATGTTCGGTGCCGACGAACTGACCCGTGACGGCAACTTCTCGGTTTACTATTATGGCTACAGCTATGACGGCCATACGAAATATTCGCTGACCGAACGCCCCACGCTCACCGACTTCTTCAACAAGACGGATGACGAAGGTGTGTTCTCCCGTCCCATCGGTGCCCAGCAGCCCATCTATATGGCTGGTTATCTCCAAGACAAGTTTGCATTCAAAGACCTGATTTTCAACATCGGTGTCCGTGTCGACCGTTTCGATGCCAACCAACAAGTGCTGAAAGATCCTTACATCCTGTATGACTACCATACTGTGGGCGACCTGAGAAACGGCCTAATCCAACTTGATGGCGGTGCCACTGTCGACATTCCGGACAACATCGGTGACGACTACGCCATCTATGTCAACAAGATTTCAGAAAAGACCGCCGTTGTGGGCTACCGTAACGGCAATACCTGGTACAATGAATTGGGTGTTGAAATCGCCGACCCGAGCGTTCTCGACTATGGTACCGGCGTTTCGCCTTGGATCAAGAAAGAATACGTTGACATGGAAAAGCGTAAAGTGGACATCAATTCCTTTAAGGATTACGATCCGGCTTGGAGTGTCATGCCCCGTATCTCCTTCTCTTTCCCCATTTCGGATGAAGCCTTGTTCTTCGCCCACTACGACGTGCTGACCCAGCGTCCTACCAGTGCTTTCTATTGCAGCCCCTTATATTACTACCGCTTCACCGACCTCTCGGAAACAGTGGCCAACCCCAACTTGAAGCCTTCGCAGACCATTGAGTATGAACTCGGTTTCACGCAGAAGGTGACCAACACTTCGTCCATGACGATTTCGGCCTATTACCACGAATTGCGTAACATGATCCAGATGTACCGCTTCAACGGCGCCTTCCCCAAGGGCTACAACTCGTTTAGCAACCTTGACTTCGGTACCGTTAAGGGTTTGACCGCCAGCTACGACATGCGTAGGACGAAGAACGCCCGTGTCCGCGCCAGCTACACCTTGCAGTTTGCCGACATGACCGGTTCTTCAACCTCCACCGCTGCCGCTCTGATTGCCGCCGGTGTGCCCAACCTGAGGTCTACCTTCCCGACCAACGCCGACCGTCGCCACAGCTTCAACCTGACACTTGACTACCGCTATGCTGAAGGCAAGGAATATGACGGCCCCACCATCAATGGTGTCCAATTCCTGGCCAACACCGGTTTCGCCCTGCAAGTCAATGGCGGTTCGGGTACTCCTTTCACCGCAGCACGTACCGTTTCGTCGCCCATCTCAGGCGGCAACAACCTGCTGCAAGGCACCTACAACGGTTCCAGAATTCCTGCTTCTTTCCGTTTCGACCTCCGTGTCGACAAGGACTTCACCTTCACCATGGGTGGCAAGGAAGAAGGCAAGACGGGCCGTACGGCTTTCGTGAACGTGTATCTGCAAGTGTTGAACCTGCTCAACTCGAAGAACATCGTCGGAGTGTATAACGCCACCGGTAACCCCGACGACGACGGTTACCTCTCGGCACCCCAATTCGCTAATGAAATCAATGCCCAGATTGACCCGCAGGCCTACATCCAAATGTATGAGCTGTATGTCAACAGCGGCGACAACTACTCGATGCCTCGTCACATCAGACTCGGTATGAGCTTCAATTTCTAATAGGAGAGAATATTCATAACGAAAAAATACAAGTATTATGAAGAATATATTTCGATTTTTATTGGCGACCCTGCTCATCGCGGGCGCTGTGACTCCCGGACTGGCTGAGAGGTACAAGTATGAGGAAACTGGCAGCAAAGGCCAGCGTGCCCAAACCGCAGCCGGATGTACGCCTTCGTCCTCATTCGAATGGCTTGACATTAACAATGTCAGAACCCGTATCAATTCGGGTGGCGACATGTGGTGGGACCTTCCTTCCGGAACGGGTTCCAAGTACTACATTCCTGCCAATGGTGCGGCTACTTCGCTGTTTGCCGGTTCCTTGTGGATTGCAGGTGTCGACGTCAACAACCAGCTGAAATGTGCTGCCCTGCGTTTCCGTCAGGTGGGTAACGACTACTATACCGGCCCTCTGACAGTGGACGGCAGAGCCTCCATCACACCGGAAACCTGTGCCAGATGGGACAAGATCTTCAAGATCACGCGCGCTGAGGTCGATGAATTCCTCGCCAACTACCAAAACGGTAATGTTGAGAATATTCCAACCATTATCCGGGATTGGCCCGCTACGCGTTCAGGCGAGGATCCCGAAGGTATCGCCTATTATCTGGCTCCTTTCTATGATGCTGACGGCGACGGAGAGTATGACCCCACTCGAGGCGACTATCCCTATTATGACATTGACAACGAACTCTGCCACACCAAGATCCCGACCATGGAAGAAGAAAAATTTGGCACCATGCATGGCTCTATCTTGGTCGACCAAGTGTTGAAAGGCGACCAAACCCTGTGGTGGATTTTCAATGACAAAGGTGCCGCCCACACCGAGTCGGGCGGTCAGGCCATCGGTATTGAAGTGCGTGCCCAAGCCTTCGCTTTTGCCACGAATGATGAAATCAACAACATGACTTTCTACAGCTATGAAATCATCAACCGTTCCACCTATACCTTGACGGGTACTTACTTCTCGCCCTGGACCGACGTCGACCTCGGCTATGGCTGGGACGACTATGTGGGTTGCGACGTTGGCCGCGGTCTCGGCTACGGCTACAACGGTACGGCTATCGACGGTAGTGGCCAGCCCGAAGCCTATGGTGCCCAACCTCCGGCGATAGGCATCGACTTCTTCCAAGGCCCTTATATGGACCCTGACGGCATCGACAATCCTAAGTATACTTTCGAACTTCAAGTCAACCATATCGAAATTGACCCCGTTACCTCCGATACCATCTATTTTTATGATACCATTGGCAAGACACAAATTGTCGATGAGAGCATCAATGGTGTGAACTTTGGCAACGGCATTGTTGATGACGAGCGTTTCGGTATGCGCCGTTTCGTGTATCACAACAACAGCGGCGCCCAAAACGGCGACCCACATGACGCTCCGGAATATTACAACTACCTGCGTGGTATTTGGAAGAACGGAGCCAAGATGCGTTATGGCGGTGATGCCTTCTCGGGCGGAGATGTGGTTGGTCCTGAGTGCGACTTCATGTTCCCCGGCGATTCCGACCCGTGGAACTGGGGTACCGGAGGTAACCGACCAAACGGCGGTTACAACACAAACGGTAAGTTCTGGTCGGAAGAGCAGTGCAACAATGCGCCTAACGATCGCCGATTCATGCAATCGGCCGGCCCCTTCACTTTGGAACCCGGTGCTGTCAACTACATCACCTTCGGTGTGCCGTGGGCGCGTGCCACCACGGGTGGCGCTTGGGCATCCGTCGAGCTGTTGCGCGTGGTTGACGACAAGTGCCAAGCCTTGTTCGACAACTGTTTCAAGGTAATTGACGGCCCCAACGCTCCCGACCTGACCATCCGCGAACTTGACCAGAAGCTCATCGTCTATCTGTCGAATACTACGATCTCCAACAACTATAAGGAAAGCTACATCGAGCTTGATCCTGAAATCCCGACAGGGAGAACAGAAAGGGAATTGGTGAAGAGAGATACCACTTGGTATATCAGCAACACGGGCGACAGTATTTATCAAGTCCACGAAGAATACAAGGACTCCGTTTATGTTTACGACAGGTACTACCGCTTTGAAGGCTATAAGGTGTATCAGTTGGCCAATGCCGAAGTGGGCGCCGACGAGCTGAGCAACACCGACAAGGCCCGTCTCGTGTTCCAATGCGACGTGCGCAACAATGTGGGCCGTTTGCTCAACTACGAGTTTGACGAGTCGCTGCAAGCCAATGTGCCGAGCCTGAAAGTGAACGGTGGCGATGGCGGCATTACCCACAGCTTTGTGATTACCGAAGACAAATTCTCCATGAGCGAGAACCCGAAGCTGGTCAACCACACCTCTTACTACTTCATGGCAGTGGCCTACGCCTACAACAACTACCTGCCCTACAACCAGGATGACGCTCTTGGCCTGCTGGGTCAGAAGAAGCCGTATCTTGAAGGCAGAAAGAACATCCAGGTGTATACTGCAGTTCCACACAAGACCATCA
>JBGYWU010000231.1:0-3069 GCA_041842265.1 Candidatus Limimorpha sp.
CATCACCGACCGCGCCTACCTGCTTTTCGACGGAAAGGTGCTGATGTCAGGCTCGCCCGAGCAACTGGCCGCTGACGAACATGTCCGCGAGGTTTACCTGGGACACAATTTCATATTGCACAAAAAGGAACTATAAGGCTGCTTGTTCCATTTTTTTAGCAAAGAGTATTGAAAGAAGAACATAGAGCATCATCACGAAAGGCAAGGCCAGAAAATGGAAAACCGCAACGCCGATGATGGCGACAATCAGGAAAAACCACCTGATCTCATTGCCTTTCCATCGCGCCGACTTCATCTTGAACGAGAAGAAACGCAGTCGGCTCACCATGAGGAGGGAGAAAAACAAAGTGATGCCGAGGCAGGCCCAATAGCCCAAGGCCCCGTCGGCGAGATGCCCCGTTTGGTTGAGTGCCAAGGGCAATGAGGCCATGAAAATGGCCATGCCAGGCGTGGGGATGCCGTGGAATGTGGTCTTCTGGGTGCTGTCGATGTTGAACTTCGCCAACCGGAAGGCGGAGAAGACCGGCAGCAGGAAAGCCAAGCAAGGCAACACTTCGATGCCGAAGGCAACGGCTGAAGGCAGGTCGGTGGCCAGAACCATGAGGTAATACATGATGAATCCTGGAGCAACACCAAACGACACCACGTCCGACAGTGAATCCAAGTCGGCACCGATGGGCGAATGCGCATGAAGCAGCCTCGCTGCAAAGCCGTCAAGGAAATCGAAGAGCCCCGCCACGAAAATCATGAGGGCAGCCTTGACGGGCATGTCATGGGCAAGAAAAAGGATGGAGAGACAGCCCGAAACGAGATTGCCACATGTGATTGCATTGGGGAAGTGCTGTTTTAGAGCCATGGTTTTGCGTTTTTTTCTATGATGCAAAGGTACTGCTTTTTCAGAAAAGCAGTACCTTTGCGAAAATTTTGAGAGAATAAGGTATGCAACACCAGTATTATTCTTTGCTGCAAGTCGCTGGAATCGTTGGCGGACAAATCGTTGGCGATGGAGAAGAGCTTGAAATTTGCGACCTGCTCATCGATAGCCGTCATTTGATGGAACCGTGCCAGGCATTGTTCTTCGCGCTGAAAAGCAGCCGAAACGATGGCCACAAATATGTTGCGGAATTGTACGACAAGGGAGTGCGTGCTTTTGTGGTGAGCCATTGTCTGGAAGGCAACTTTGACGGGGCAACCTTCATCGTCGTGCCCAATACTTTGAAAGCCTTGCAGGCATTGGCCGCCTTCCATAGGCAGCAGTTCAGCCTTCCCGTCATCGGCATTACGGGCAGCAATGGCAAGACCGTCGTTAAGGAATGGCTCAGCCAGATGTTGAGTCCCGAATACAGCATCGTGCGTAGCCCGAAGAGCTACAATTCTCAGGTTGGCGTACCCCTTTCGGTGTGGCAGATGAACGACAGCTACAACCTTGGTATCTTTGAGGCGGGCATTTCCGAACCCGAAGAGATGATGGCCTTGCAAGACATCATCCGTCCCACCATAGGCGTGTTTACCAACATCGGGCAGCCCCATGACGAGAATTTCATCAACCGCTCTCAAAAGGCAGGGGAGAAACTCAACCTTTTCACCAAAGCAGAACATCTTGTTTACTGCATGGATTATCCTGAAATACAACAGGTTGTTTTCCGTTCGAACCTCTCGGAGAAAGAAAGGCTGTTCACATGGAGCCGCAAGTTTGAGGATACCGACATGTTTGTGAACTCGGTGGCAAAGGGCGAGAAGTCGTCCCTCATTGAGTGCGTTTACCGGAATGAGACACTCTCGTTCAAGATTCCTTTTGCCGATGACGCCTCAGTCGAGAATGCGCTCCATTGCATTGCGGTAGGCTTGTTGATGAAAATGTCGCCTGAACTCATCGCCAATAGGTTGATGACACTGACTTCCATCGCCATGCGTCTCGAAATCAAAGCGGGTATCAACAACTGCACCCTCATCAACGACTACTACAACTCGGATGTCAATTCGTTGGCCATAGCCTTGGACGTTATGCGCCAACAGCACCAACACCGTCATCACACGGTCATTCTATCCGACATATTGCAGAGCGGCCGTAGCGAGATGGAACTGTATGCGGAAATCGCGCAATTGCTTAAGAATAAGGAGGTCAATATGCTTATCGGCATTGGAGAGAACGTCTCACGTCAGGCCAACAGGTTTGACATGGAGGCTTATTTCTATAGCAACGTTCCCGACTTCTTGGCGCATTTCCCTTTCTCGAGGTTCCACAATCAAACCATCCTGCTGAAAGGAGCCCGCGCCTTCGAGTTTGAGCAAATAGGCATGGAGTTGCAAGAAAAGGCGCATGAGACCGTGCTCGAAATCAATTTTAACCACTTGGTCAACAACCTCAACCGTTTCCGTTCCATAATCAAGCCAGAAACCAAACTCATGGTGATGGTGAAGGCTTTCGGCTATGGAAGCGGCAATTTGGAGGTTTCCAACGTTCTTCAGTTTCATAATGTGGATTATCTGACTGTTGCCTTCGCCGATGAAGGTGTTGAGTTGCGCCGTGCGGGTATCAACCTGCCCATTATGGTGATGAGTCCTGAGACGAATAGCTACGACAACATCATCAAATACCACCTTGAGCCTGAGGTGTTCAGCTTCCGCAACTTGGAACTCATCGAGAGGGCGATAGAAAACCTTGCCCTGCCCGAAGCGCATCCCCTGAATGTGCACATCAAGTTGGATACGGGCATGCACCGTCTTGGTTTCTCCAATGAGGAGCTGCCCGAGCTCATCCGCAGGATCCAATCCAACCCCATGCTGCATGTGAAGAGCGTGTTCTCGCATCTGGCCACAGCCGACAATCCGGACGAGGACGGATTCACGCTCAGCCAAATCCATTGCTTTGAGGAAGGCAGTCGGCAAATCAAGGAAGCTTTTCCTCTGGTTATACGTCACATCCTCAATACGGCGGGTATCACGCGCTTTCCGCAATATCAGTTCGACATGGTGCGTTTGGGCATCGGACTTTACGGTGTGCCGACTTGTGCTGCCGACCATGGCGTTTTGGAGACTGTAGTCTCGTTGAAGACCACCATCAATCAA
>JBGYWU010000232.1:0-2648 GCA_041842265.1 Candidatus Limimorpha sp.
TCATAGCCCGCGATGCCGCTGGTCCATTGGGAGATGTTTTCGGAAGGGGCGGCCACGGAGAAGTCGCAGGCGCGGAACTTGAAGCCGCGCACGTGGTCGAGGTCGACGTGCTTGTGGAAGACGTGGTTTCCGTCGCCGGGGTAGTTGCCGTCCACGGTGAATTGGCATCGCGTGAACGTGGCGTTGTAGCCGGTCTCCTTGCCGCTGACGGGACTATGGTTCCTGTAGTGCAGGGCGTGGACGGCGCGGTGGTTGTTGCGGAACACGGCGTCGGAGGCCTTGACTATCCCTCCGGTAGTACTCCAATGATTTGGCCTCCACAATGCCAATGCGCAAACGGCGTTCTCGATGGTTGCGCCGTTCCTCAGCTCCACATAGCCTTGGGCGTAGTTGCAGTTGGCGTCGGGGTATTGGTGGGCGGTACTGTTGCCCCAGACTTCGATGCCTTGCCACACGGAACCACACAATCCTGTCAACACCGCCCGATAGTCAAGGATGAGTTTACCTCCTGGCTTGACGATGATTTTGGTGGATTCACCCATAAAAACCGTGTTTTCTACGGTAAGCACACCTCCATTTTCTACGATCACATCGTGGTCGATATAGGTCTCGCTGCCCCACAATGTCTCTCCGGTGATATACTCTGGGGAAGACGAGTAGGCATAGTTCTCGCATAAAACCATGCATTCGTATTTCTCATTGTAGGGTCCAATCAGAGGGGACGAGTCATCACAATCTTCCTCATCTGGACAGTTGGGGCAAGTGGCAGGTTTGGGACCGATTCCCCAATTGTAATAGCCGTCGCCGTCATTGTCAATGCAAACAATATCGCCGTCGTCATACAACAATGATGTTATCGGAGTGTTGATTGAAAATGCCCAAAGATAATAATTGAGATATTCATATGGATGTGAAAACACATGTGAATTGTGATTTGCATCAATAATAATATTGCAAAACGGACTTCTATCATATCCATAATTGGCATAACTTTGCTTGAAGATGTAATATGGTTTGCCAATATCTGGCGAATCTTCCTCAACAACAAAATCATTGTCTGTCCCAGCATTGAAGTTGCCATACAAAATAGGGTCTCCTGCTTTAACAACGCCAAATCCGACCATACTCATGGCATGACCCCATTTATTTACGACACTTACAAGAACTCCTTTTGTGATTATTTCTCTTTTTATGTTATCTTCCCCATATAAAGCAGAAGATTTCCCTCCTATGGTGACTTCCTCATACGGATTCGAACATTTTTCATCACAAAAGACTTCGCGCCAAGGTTTATAAGGCATACAAGCATCATCTACTACTCCCTCCTGTATCACATATTCCATAGCAACTGTTGGGTATCCTCCGTAACCGTATCCAGGGCTTCCACCACTACATGAAACTATGTCTTGTACGGACAATTCATCATTTATTTGTTGGTTAAAACACAAATTCACCATTGCTTCTGTAGAATAGAGTACAGAAAAAGCCCAGCACTCATATAATCCTTGCCCGTACCTTCTTCTAGGTATCCATCCCGAACCGTTTGGATTGTAGTAATATGAATCCGAGTTGTTGGCCCCATGGCGTGTTCGCCAGTCAAATTCCTTTACAATGTTGTCACTCGCTTGAGGTGTATCGTCATTTAACGGAGAATAATAGCCGTATGCATAATAGTCCCAACCCTGTAAGTTTTTCAAATCATTTCCAAACAAGGCTTTCTTGTCACGATACCTTAAATTGGATAGGAAAGTGGTATCTGCACGCCATGCCTTCTTGTTAGCGGAAAGTTTCGCGTTGATTCTTTCCACTATTTGAAGGTTTTTTTCAAGAAACATTGCGTTTGAAACAGCAGCTACCTGATGGCTGTCAATGGAGGTTCGATTGTTCTTGATTCTCGAAAGATAGAACGTTGCATCACAAAGTGTAACGATGATGGAACTTGGTGTGATATTATTCAAAGCGGCAGTTTCAAAAGCCGCACCTTGGAATTGGTTGCTTTCTTCGGTCGAATAAAGGCTGTTGCGTTCATAAACCAACCATTCGTTGTCGCTGTTATCAACCAACACAACCCTGATGAAGGCGGTATCCGAAAAGAGCTGGCCTTCGCCGTCAATGCTAATGCCTTAGCTGCGGGTGTTGCCAGAAAAAGGTCTAACCGTATCGGTACAATTTATGTTTCTGTTGATGTTGTAAGTGGTAATCTGTGCGCTCGCATGAAAGCAAGCCAATGTTATTAAAAGTATTGTTAGCTTTTTCATTTCTTTACAATTTTACTGTTAATCATTTGCGAACTGATTATAGTTTGAACAAAATATACACCTGATGGCAGGCCGGATAGGTCAATGTCTAACATGTTATCCATAGTTTTGGTCATATGCATGATTCTTCCCATCGAATCAATTATACTGATTTGTTTTACATTTTCCGTCATTATCAAAAATTCTATGTGAAGTGTGTTCTCTACCAAAGTGTTAATGGTCATTTTAGGCGATTCATCATACTCATCAACTGCACAAACCTCGTAGTCGCATTCTACCATTTCTGACACTATCAAAGAAACTCCGTCTTCCGAGTAACAACGGATACTACTATGCACACAAGGAGAACCTACTAAAAGTTCAAAAGGAAAAACTGATAAATCTAAACCA
>JBGYWU010000233.1:0-3535 GCA_041842265.1 Candidatus Limimorpha sp.
ATTTGAACGACAAAAACAACCTTCAACTCCTTGACACCCAACCCCTCCAATTGCCAACACCAAACCGTTAGTAGCTTTTCCTGTTTTTCCGTCTGCGGTATTGAAAAATATTCTATACTCGCGTCCAAGTAACGCATTAAACGGAAATAGAATGAAACTCGCTAAAATCCTTGTCATACTGGCCTTGGTGCTCGGCTCCATCGCCGGAGTGTTCAGCTTCCTGTTCGACTTGCTACGTGAACTGTTCACGGGTGCCGGTGTGTATGGCATCATAACAGTGGCTGGCACCCTGCTGTTCATCGTCTCAATCGTCAGCATCGCAAAGGGGTGGGCCATGAAACAGGTGATAAAGGATGTGCTTTTCGGATTGTTCGGCTACGGCTTGGGCAAGCGAAACCGGGAATTCACCCAGGAAGAGGTGGAGGATTTGATACGGTCATTTCTGAGAGGCGTTCCCTTGGAGGCTGTCATCGACTATTGGGCTGAGGCCAACAGCTACGACAGGGATTCAGGCTACGTCGCCGACAGGCTCAGGGACAAGGCGGATGAAATGGACTTTTGAACCGAGAACCTATAAATACAAAAACATGAAAGAGATTATGGCCGAAGAGACAAAGACACAAGTCAACAAGACCGAGCTCAGGGAGTTCGTGAACTTCATGATGGAATGCTGGAACAACCAACCGTTTCTTGACGAAGAGACGGAGGAAAAACTGGAACAGGATATCAAGACACTGCTGATTCCGGCAAGCGAGGAAGGTAACCCTGATGCCATCCATTGCATGGCTAAATTGTACGACTCAGGCAAATGGAGCGTGCAACTGGACGAGGAAAAGGCCTTGGCCTACGCAAGGCTGCTGGCAGAAAAGGGACGCCCTGACTGGCAGGTTATCATGGGTTTCTATTACAGCCAAGGCAAGGTCGTAAGGGGTGGTGCCAAGGACGCTTTCAAATGGTTCATGAAGGCGGCAGAGCAGGGTGATGCCTGGGGCCAGTTCCTAGTCGCAGAGTGCTATGCAAACGGCACGGGGGTAAGAAAAAGCTACAAGAAAGCTTTGGAATGGTACACCAAGGTCGCCGAGAAGGGCGACAAGGACGCGATGCTCTGGGTGGGCTGGTACTACTGCAACGGATTGGGGGTCGAGAGGGATGACCAGAAGGGCTATGAGTGGATAGAGAAGTCGGGGTACAAATCCGTCCTCGAGCTGCTGAAAAAGACGGAGGACGACCGGGACGGCTTCGTTGACTATTTCGACCTGCCAAAGGGTGACGATCCAGATGAAACCTGGTAGCCTAATTGTTGTTTTGTTACACAGTTTCATCCCGAATCCGGAATTCTTCCTATCTTTATGGCAAATTAAAAACGATTCGCTATGGGAAAAGTCAAGGCAACAATACCATTCGAGAGTTTCTGGCTGCGCCCCTCAACCGGCCAAAAGAAGGAGTCCGCCATCTATGCGCGTTACTTTGTGAACGGCAGGTACATAAGGAAGAGCGCCAACATCTTCATTGACCCCGACGACTGGGATACGGCAAAGCAAGCGGTCAAGAGCAAGAACAGGCAGGCTGCCAAACTCAACGGCAAATTGAGGGCGATCAAGCAGAAGTATGACGACATGCTTCTGGCATACAAGGGGCCAGTCACCGACAAGGTGGTTGAGGAAATGCTCAGTGACTCATACGATCCAGACCAAGGAACCGCAGCCGGCTCGACCTTCAAGAAGTACGCCAACGAAGTGAACGACCTGATGTATTCGAGAAACGCCTACGGCTACTCGGTGTATTACAACAACACATGTTACTTAAAGCAGTTCGACCAGCTCCTGGTCAAGGAGTTGGGGAAACCGAGCCTAATGCTCTCTGAAATAAGCCTCGACTACATCAACAAGTTCGTTGACTACAAGCGGAATAAGAGAGGAAACACCAGCATCGAGGGGTTGAACCACTGCTTGACGCCCATCATCAGGACGGTCAGGTATGCCAAGGACAACGGTTTGTTGAGCCCTATCATCGCCAACCCCATCATCGAGAACACATACCTCAGCACCAAGGACAGGTCATACAACCCAAATGCAGCCGATGATAAGAAGGTACATTACCTCACCCAGGAGCAACTAAAGAGGTTCAGGGAGTACGAGCCCAAATCCAACTCGAAGGTGCGCACGCAGGAGATCATGGACATCTTCATGTTCGCGTATTACGCCTGCGGACTTAGGGTTTCCGACATCGCAACCCTGGAGTGGTCGAACGTGGATTTCAAGAACAAGGTCATCGACAAGGTACAGGTCAAGACCAAGGTCAAGGGCAAGATCCCACCGAAGCTGCCCAAGCAGGCCATCGACATCCTGAAACGATGGCTGGAGAAAGGAAGGAATAAGAGGTTCGTCTTCGACCTGCTTCCCGAGAACTGGGTTTTCGGAGATGACAAGGATTCGAGCCACAAACTGAAAATGCGGATCAATGCCATCGACAAGATCTTCAACACCTCCTTGTCGGATATTGGAAAGAAGCTGGGGTTCAAGTTCCCGTTGACGATGCACGTCGCCAGGCACACCTTCTGCGTCACCGCCTTGAATCACGGGGTCAGCCTGCATGTAGTGAGCCAACTGATGGGCCACGCCACTATATCAGCCACGGAAAAGACCTATGCGGAATTCCTCGACGAGACGGTTGACGACGAGATGAGCAAGCTGGAGAAATGTTTCAACACTTGAAATCAAGTGTTGCCTTAATCGTATGCATAGGCTTGATTGTGATTATTATTAAGGAATTCTTCAAGGTCTTTGGCTGAGTAGTAATAAGTGGAGCCAACCTGGGTATAGCTGATATAGCCACGGTTACGCCATTTTTTTAGAGTGACGGTAGAGATGTCGAGAAGTTTGAGTAGTTCTTTGCTGGTGTAAACAGCTTTGGTAGGAGCCTTGAGATTTTTGATTTCTTTGTTTAGAGTTTCGATTTGTAGTAATAGGTTTTGAAGTAATAAAGTATCATTATTTGACATTTTTTGAAATAAGTAATTTTTAGAGCGCATTTTTTCGATGCGCTACATAAATTATATACGTATTTATTGAAAACAATTTAATTATTTGGATCGGATATCGTTGATTTTCAAGTGAGTATTAAACCCCTAAGGGTCAATCCATACAGCCGTCAAAAGTGATGTCATTCACGGCATACGGGATGGAGTGTTCCAATGGAATTATAAGCTCTTGGTTTCAAGCCAATTATAATTCATTGATTGACATAAGTTTAGCCAAATGAAAAGGTGATTGCCGCATTTAAAGCGACAATCACCTTATATTTTTAGGTTTTTTGATGGTATTTTTGGTTTTTCGACTGATTTTCAGATGTTTTTCACAGCAGATATACTGTCATACAACCAATCACATAAAAATGATAATTTATAAATGTTTATAAGGGGACTTCTAATTATATCCGGTTTTCTTGGTTTCGGGTTGTCAGGATGCCGAAGTCTCATTCAGGCGGTCCTTCCAACCCGTTGCAAAGATATGTGTTTTTGTCCTATGTGACAATC
>JBGYWU010000234.1:0-5424 GCA_041842265.1 Candidatus Limimorpha sp.
AAGACACCAGTTGGGTCGACATATCAGACAAAAAACCTGTGGCTATTGAATTCGGATCAATATCAGAAAAGATTTGCAAAAATCTCTGATAATCCATTTTTTGAGAATGCTCTTCAATAATAGGCCTTGGCTCCGTTTGGGAGAATCCCACAATACCTATCATCAATAGCATTATAAATAAAATTTGTTTTCTCATATTTATTTCGGGTTTTTAATTTATGGTTTCAGGAAAAACAGTTGGTCTTTTTACTGATTTTCCAACTCTATGAGTCGCTTCTCCATTTCAATCAAATGCAATGTCATTTCTTCAATCTTTTGAAGTAAGAGTGCGTTCATTTCACCCAAACTGATGCCGTTTTCTTCGACTTCATTTGCTGACGGAATTTCCGGAAGATGTCCGTGTTGTTTTACAAATTGCTCCACTTCGGCAAGCGACATCAACTTGTAATCTTTCTCGAAAACGAAATCCGCCCATCCTGTTGCTTCAACAAGAACTTCTTTCGAGCGTACAACGCCATTCACTTCAAGGGCTTTGCTTGGATTGCCTGTTCCTGCTCCGATTCTCACATTACCATTCGTTCCCACAAAAAGACCGTTGGTTGAGGTTCCATTCACAATCTTCTTTCCATTCAAATTGATGTTCTGCGTGGCGGTGTGGTTGCCCATATTGTCAGCCAATGCGGAATAATCGGCGGACGATACCTGTCCTCCTGCGCCTACAGTGAGCACTTTGGGCGTTGTGGCCGCCAATCCGCTGACTTTTAAGTTGGTTGAAACAATGGTTCCATTCACCTCCAATGCGTTTGTGGGTGCTGAGGTTCCCGTTCCAATCCTAACCATACCTCCTGTTGACACAAAGATGCCTCCCGTGCCGGAAGTGCCATTCACGATTTTCTTTCCGTTCAGGTTAATGTTCTGTGTGGCAATATGGTTGCCGAGATTGTCGCCGAGAGCGGAAAATTCTGTCGAGGAGAGCTGTCCGTTTGTTCCTATCGTCAGCACCTTGGTTGACGAACCCGCAAGACTGCTCAGTGTGATGTTGCCGGTGGCCTTGAAAGCACCGTTCACAAGCACTTGGCCTGTGGGGTAAAAATGCATATTGGGCGCGTTGAACTTCATCACATTGTCTGAACCGACCGTGATGCTGTTGCTGCTGCTGCGAAATTGCAACACGGCTTGCCTTGTGCCGGCAGCCGCCAACAAAATGCTGGCATCCTCGTAACCATCGCCTGCGATATGAAGTTTGGCCAAAGGTGATGCCGCATTGCCGATGGCAACCTTGCCAGTACGGTTCTCGCCACTGGACGGGGAGATATACAGAGTCGGTACATTACTGTACATGCCAAGCATAATACCATTTGTTGTGTTCGATAGCGGCTTGGTGCTGTTGAGGCCGCGACCGATGGTGATGCCGTAGGCGGTCTGGCTATGGGTGTACATTCCCAGTGCCATAGAATTAAGTCCTTCGGCTTTGCTGTAATATCCCAAAGCAAAGGATGTCTGTCCGCTGGCTTGGTTGCCCCAGCCAGCAGCAAGAGAGTAATTGCCGTTGGCTGTATTCTGATTTCCAAGTGTTGATTTATAACCTGTGGCAGAACCGCCACCAGATGAGTAAGCTTGTGCCATGACCCCTACGCTGAACAATAGGCAGGAAAGCGTTACGATACTTCTTTTGATGCTAATGTTGTGTTTTCTTATATTCATGACCAATTCTTTTTTAATCAATTGATTATCATTCTTTTATAAACTTGTTTTTTACGACATCGTTTTCCGTGTTGTAGATGGTATAAATGTAAACTCCGGGCTTCAATGTTGAAATGCCCACCGTGAGCACATTGCCTTCGCCACGGATGATACGATCCATGCAAACACGCCCCATGGCATCGCTGATTTGGACACGGTGTTCCTTGTTTTCGGGCAAGCCCGAAATGTCGATGTTCAGCTCGGTAGTGGCGGGATTGGGATAGGCCAAACCTTTGATTTCAGCCACGGGAATTTCCTTGACCGAAGTGGGGATGGGGTTCAAATCCTCGCGCGATAGCTTGATGAGTTTGTAACTATAGCCTCCATCAAGGAATAAGCAAGCAAGACATCCCCCATCCTTCATGGGCAGGACGGAACAACAGGATGAGCTGCCGTATTCCGATTCGACAAAATCCTTCCGGCCTAGCATCTCCATGTCGGTATCATAAAGACAGACGCTCGCGTGTCGCTCTCCGCCAAGGGCCTTGTAGAACCATGCTCCTCCGTATATGGTGGAGTCGTTCACGTATGCCATACACTGTGAGGATGATTGTATAGCGGTGTCCTGCTTGTGGTAAACCCTGTCCCAGCGGTCGAAAGTCCCATCAAGGCCGACATCTGCCATGCCAATATTCCAACGGGTGTATTCCTCAAACGGCCACATGTCTCCCAATATCAATAGTCTATTGTCGGAAAGCCAATGGTCAGAGTAGGCATGCGCAAAACTTTGACGAAAGGCAGGGGACAAAATGAAGCCATCCTCATAGTTGAAGTCATGGTCGTACATCAAAAGCGAGCATTTACCGTTTAGGCCTGCGCAAAGCACAACGAAACCATTGTCATTGGGGGTTTGCAGCAATTGATAACAGTCATAATCAGAGGGTAATGTTCCTGTAACATAACTGCACGACAAAGTATCGGCATTCACATCAAAACGATAGAAACATGGTTTTGTTCTTTGTCCGTATGTGGTTTGATACCAATAAGCACATGAAAATACCACCGTTCCATCGTCATCAAGCATCAATCGCCCACCTCTCAATCCAAGAACCATCTCAGGCTTCTCATATCTTTTCACACTAATGATGTTGAGATTCGCATCAAGAAGCAAAAACACGACCTCTTCTCCCACTCCAAGATTATTGGGTTGGACTACTGCTGAGGCAAAATAGGTTCCGTTGCCTTGTTGCACGATGTGAGTCAGCCTTACATTGCCCACGATAGTGTCAAATATGCGGTAATCATATTCACCATTAGCGGAAACACGCATTATCAAAGGATAGTAGTGGTTTTCATCAGGACCATAGTTGCCCACAAACACGGCTTCTCCTTGGTCATTGACGATGCCTGAACTCAAAGCCGTGTAGCTTTCTGGGTCGCCAAAGTCAATCTCCCATTGCTGGGCATTGACCGCCATCGAAATGATGGCGGTCAATAAAGTCAGAAAAAATCTTCTCATGGCTTTTTAGTATTACAGTTCAAGAGGTACGATAGTTCCATTATTCTCAATGTAGTAATAACGCGCATATTCGACTTCAGTCCAGTGATAGATGGGGCCTGTTTGCTCATTTCCCTGACCTTCAATCACCACATTTGTCACAAAATACTTATATGGCTGCATTGAGTTGCCATTGAGATTGATACCATATCGCTGTGGTACAACCTGGTAGATGTTCCATTTCTCCCCATTCAGGTAGTCGTTCATATACTGCCATTCGATGCACGTGTCATCAGAATTAATGCTGTAGAAAATCCCCGTGTAGCCAAATAATGGGGAAATCTCATGAGTTTCATAATCCGTGTATAATCCCCTGCAGTTGGTAGGGTCGATCGGCCACAAGGAGCGAACCTCTTTCATAATAGTATCTTCCAACACCTTGTCGGCACCTCCAGAAAGGACACCATCACAACTTCCCATGCCATCCTTATAGCGCCAATCATCGCCCTCTTTAAAGGGGCCGTCGATGTGTGGTGTTGGTGGCTGTGGCTGGTCGGTTTTTGTGCCATACATGCCGTCAAATTGAAGTTCAACGCTGCCGTCGCGCTGCGGTTGACAGGTGGCCATCAGGCGACGGTAGGCCTTTGTGGGCAGTGGGCTGGCATGGTAGGCTTGGCGGGCCTGTGCCAAGGCCTGTTCGTAGGCGGCCACCGCATCGTCCATCAGCACCTCGCCATCGGCAGTCAGCGCGACATTGATTGTGAAGTTGTGCCGCTCACTTTCAGTGTAGTAGGCCATCGGCTCGGTGTAGGTCGCATTGAAGAGGTCCACCACGCTGTTCATGGCCTCTTCCAAAGTCAGGGTTTCGCCGCTTTTCATGCCGGGATTGGCTTTGCGGGCATCCACTTGCTGTTTGAAACTGACGATGCGTTTCACCTCATCGCTCATTTGCGGGTCGTTCATGGCAACTTGTTCGCTGCCGTTTTGCATCAGTTCCTTCTCCTTCTTGCAGGCATTCAAAACTGCTCCTACAACGGTGACTACGATGGCCACCACGATAAATACTCTTTTCATAAGTGTAGTGATTTAATGGTTATTAATGAATTAATTGGTTGTTTGTTAATCCGTTACTGTAAATTCACCATAATACTCGTCCCCATTGGGGAGGGTAAAGGTTACAATGTAGTCGCCTGCTACAGGAATGTAAACCTGCAGACCGTTGGGGGTGTAAACCGTTGTGGTGCTCACATCGCTGCCCGACACCGATGCCACTTCCACGGTAACTTGGCCAAGATTCTCGGTGAAAGCCACAAAGAGCACTTTGCCATTGAGAGTAGGATTAATGGAATTGCCTTTGTCGGGACCATTGCCATTATTCTTTTTCATTATCTCAATAGGTATTCCCTCTCCTTTCACATTTTCCGTTCCGGTTGCGCCGTGGGCGTAGCACAATGCTCCCGAAAGGATCACGCAGAGTGTCAGGATTAGTTTTGTTTTCTTTTTCATCTTTTATTAGGTTCAAAATTTGCTGCAAAAATAGGGGAATTATGATATAGCTGACAAGAAATACTATGTGTGAATTTGTATGTGTTTCAGCAACGACTTATTAATCAACACTATAAGTTGTCGCTGGCAAAACTGCGAAGGGTGACGGGAAGCGTTGTCTCACTTCCCAAAATGGCTTTTATTTTTCTGGAGCGTTGCGATACAGTGGGATAGGCTTTTTGCATCAACGCGGAAACATCGGCATCGGTCAGGCCGAGCAGCACGAGCATCAGAACGATTTTGAATGTTTTTGTCATAGCACTTTGTTTTGCGATTTGTTTCGGCAAAAGTAGCGTGGCAAAAACAAAACACTGCTGGACAAATGATGGAAATTTTGATGGAATTTTTTGGACAGAAACCTTGATGTGTTATAAACAATTAAATATCAATTATTTATAATTTTAATATAATAGGATTTACAAGCTCTTTTTATCCATATACAAGGCTTTTGGACATCAAAAAACAGACAAGAAACGAATTCAAAGGTTTTTTCCTTATCGCAGACCCGCCTGTTTTTTCATAAAATCGGCCAAATTTTCATCCGTTTTGAGATACTCTTGCAGCCGAACCGTTTTTTTCTTCACCGCGCCGTAGGTCAAATTCAGCAGGGCGGCCATCTGTTTTTCGTCCAAATCGAGCAGATAAAGATAACAAAGCAGCACATCCTGCGCCTTGATTCGGGGATAACGCTCGCGCAG